>CAMOPG010000082.1:0-11158 GCA_946622165.1 uncultured Erysipelotrichaceae bacterium | reverse complement strand
ATGGTAATCATATTCACCCCAATCACCGGATTCATCAACAAACACGCTTAACTCTTTTGCCACTTAAGTGCTCCTTAAAATAAATGGCGGGTGTCTTACCCGCCGGTTATGTGGACCCGGGTCTTTCGACCAGCCCATTTCTTTGTGGCTTTATAGTAGCATTTCTTTCCCTGTTTTTCAATGTGATGAAATAATAAAGATCCCGTTACCAGGATCTTCTGTATGCAGTTTCATTGTCGGACTATGGAACAATACTATAATGAATGCTTCACAGATCTTAAACGTTTCTCTACATTTAGTCGTTGTTTCTGGTCTTCATGGTCGGGAACAGCAGAACGTCACGGATGGAATCTACTCCGCACAACAGCATGATGAATCTGTCGATACCGATGCCGATGCCGCCTGTCGGAGGCAGACCGTATTCCATTGCTTCAAGGTAATCTTCATCCAGTTCGGATGCTTCATCATCACCGAGTTCCTTCAGCTTGAGCTGGTTTTCAAAACGTTCTCTCTGATCGATCGGATCGTTCAGCTCAGTAAAGGCATTGTCGAATTCAATGCCGCAGATCTCAAGCTCGAAACGCTGTGTGAATCTGGGATCCTTGGGGTCTTTCTTTGCAAGAGGGGAGATCTCGATCGGATGTCCGTAGATGAACGTAGGCTGTACGATCTTGTCCTCAACAAATGCATCAAAGAAGAGGGAGATGATGTTGCCGACTGTGTGCTGGTGAGGTGCAACTTCCACGTTGTGTTCTGCTGCCAGCTTCAGTGCTTCTTCAACATCAGTAATCTGACGGAAGTCAATACCGGTATATTCTTTGACAGCTTCTGTCATATCCAGTCTCTTGAACGGTGCCTTCAGTGAGATGGTCTGACCCATGAATTCGAAATCAGTCTTTCCGAACACTTCCATTGCGACTGTCTCAAACAGGTCTTCATTGAACTTCATCATGCCCTCAAGATCCGAGTAAGCAAGATAAGCTTCCATGGATGTGAATTCCGGATTGTGCTTGAGGTCCATGCCTTCATTGCGGAAGATGCGTCCGATCTCATAAACGCCTTCCATACCGCCGACGATCAGTCTCTTCAGAGGAAGCTCTGTTGCGATACGGAGATAGAAATCCTTGTCCAGCGTATTGTGATGTGTTACGAACGGACGCGCTGATGCGCCGCCGAGCGTAGGCTGCAGGATCGGTGTTTCTACTTCCAGGAAACCATGGGAATCCATGTAGCGGCGGATCGCACTGATGATGCGCGGTCTGAGAATTGCAATCTCTCTGCTGGAATCGTTGACGATCAGGTCAACGTATCTTCTTCTGTAGCGCTCTTCTTTATCTGTCAGACCATGGAATTTCTCGGGCAGGGGACGCAGTGCCTTTGTCAGATGTGTATATTCATGTACTTCAACGGACAGCTCGCCTGCATTCGTCTTCATGACCTTTCCTTTGACACCGATGATGTCGCCGAGGTCAGCGCTCTTGAACAGTTCATAGACTTCATCACCGACGACTCTCTGGTTGATGACGATCTGGATCCTGCCGTCACGGTCGAGCAGGTGTACGAAACCAAGCTTTCCCATTCTTCTCTTGGACATGATCCTGCCGGCAATGGATACCTCAGCATTGATCTCATTCAGTTCTTCCATAGTCTTTCCGCCGTACAGTGCGAATAATTCGGAGGAACGATGTGTTCTTGCAAAGGAATGTCCGAAGGGGTCGATCCCTTTTGCGCGCAGGTCGTTCATTTTATTGATGCGTGCTGCCTGCTGATCGTTGAGGCTCATCTCTTCGATCTGTCCGATCACTTCCGTGATCTTCGCTTCTGCCTTCTGCTTTTTCTGCTCGGCTTCCTTGCGCTTCGCAGCCAGCTCCGGATGAGCTGCCTCAAATGCTTTTCTGCGTTCTTCCTTCAAACGCTGTTTTTCTTCTTTTGTCAGTTCTTCTGCCATAGATTCCTCCATATAAACAAATAAAAGCCCTCAATCTAAGGGACGAGAGCTTGTTCGTGGTACCACCCCGGTTCATGACTGCTGCATGCAGTCATCTTCATTATGCCGGTAACGCCGGACTGCGGCTTACTTGGGAGGCTTTGCCGAAATGCGTACAGTCACGCTTCCTTTCACCGTATGGAAGCTCTCTGATGAGACCCCGCGCAGATCCTCTCTCCGTCATCGTTCGCGCATGAAATTATATCATGTTTATGCGTCAAATCAACATGATGGAAAGAAAAACTCTGCCGTGAGGCACGGCAGAGTATCTGAGCATATCATGTCTGCTGATCAGTCAAGATTCAGCATCGGTGTAAATGTATTTGCGTTGTAGATGTCTGTGAGTCTGTATCCGAAGAGGATATCCTCACCGGTGATCTCATATGTGCTGACTGTCAGTTCACCGTCATATTTCAGCGGTGCATCGCCAAGCTCATATGTATTCTGGTAGTTTCCGTCATAGTCATAGTAATCACAGATGAAGGAGATCTCATCGCCTTCGTTCAGTTCCATATAACCCTTGGCTTCGATGCCTTCTTCGTAGACCTTCTGTGCGCCGATGACTGTTCCTTCAGGAGCTTCATCAGTAAAGCGGATCACAAAGTTTGCACGTTCACCGTTGACCAGAGCAGGGACATAGCCTTCAACAGCATATCCGCCGTCATCATAGAACTCAGATTCTCTGACATAGTAGGAGACGACCTGATCGTCAATGGCTGTCCATAAGCCGTCATATTCGACCAGCAGATTGCCTTCTTCATCGAAGTCAAACACATTGTCCAGACCAAGATCGATATATCCGCTTCCGTCGTTGATCCATACGTTCAGTTCAACATCGTTGATCAGATCCCACTGTTCCTGGGAAAGGCTCAGTACCTGATGTCCGTTGACTTCGGAGAGCACCAGGTTCGTTGTATCGAGTATCTCAGCTCTGCCGCCCAGCATCTGTGCAAACAGGTCAAGGGAGTTGGGCTGTACGCCATAGGAACCGCCGAGCAGCTGTTCCAGGGAACCGTAGCCGGACTGTGCTGACTGCTGGGAACCGCCGTTCATCAGGAGGCTCAGGATATCCTCATATCCGACGACCTGCTGGGAACTGTAGGAAGGCTGTCCGCCGAGAATGCTGTACAGCGGGTTGCTGTTGTTGCCGGTAACGACCTGACCGGATGTTTCCATCGTCGCAAAGGAACGGATCGCATCTGTGTAGCTGCTGTCCATGCCGAGGCTGTCATACAGTCTGGCAGCTGCGGACACTCTGCTTGTAGAACGGTAGGGGAAGTAGATGCTCAGACCTGAGCTGTTCGTCATGTTGTAGACACGGTTGTATTTCACGCACCCTTTGATCGCAGTGATCAGATCCTGCGCTTCCTTGGAATTGACATTCTGGCAGAAGTGCACCAGGTCTACCTGGTCGATCTTATTGGACTGTGCGTATTCCTTTGTCTGGGAACGCGCATTGGCGATCGTACGGTAAGCATTGGAATTGACTGCAGTCGTGATCGTCTTTGCAAAAGCACTCAGAGCGCTCGGAACGTTGGCTTCAAATTCCGCAAGGTCGACGAGAGACAGGGATGTCTTTTCGTTTCTGCCGCTTCTGGCGATAAAGGTATCGACGATCTCTTTTGCCAGTGTCGGTGTCGGCGTGCTGGAATTCTTTGCCAGTGTTGTCAGCCAGTCTGTGTAGTACCAGCCTGTACCGGGTTCTGTTTCTTCAGAAGCAATCATATAGTCCGCATACGGTGATACAGCAACAGCTGTCTCAACATTTGCCATCAGGCATGCATCGAAGCCGACAAAGTCGAATTTGACGCCTGTGCTCTTGAGGACCTGCGAGATCTGATCGACTGTCATCGTAGCGTTGGGATAGATCTGGTCATAGCCGTAGCCCTGGATGGAGCCTCCGCCATGATCCCAGAATATCAGCATATATCTGTCAGCCGGGAACTCCTTGACACCCCATTCAATGAAGTCCTTCAGTGTATTGGGTGAGGTCATCTGCTTTCTGCCGACATTCCTGTCAAGCGCGATCAGGGAATTCTGAGCGACCTTCCAGCGTTCATTTGTTGCAGTACTCATGACATTGTTCTGCCATTTCTTTGTACCGCCGGTCTCAATGATGACATTGACCTTGTCGGACTGTGCCGCAGTCGCCATTTCATTGATGTCGCTGGTTGCCATACCGTAGTTGGCTTCCAGGTCAGTCGCACACATGTAGATCAGGATCGTGGCAGTATCATTGCCGTTGCCCTTCAGCTTCGTGAATTTATCTCTGGCTTTGCCGTTCACTGTCTCATCAACAGTGCTTGTATTCGTATCCGTGTATGTGGTCACCGGGGGGTTGAAATGTCCGACTGTCGATGCAGTATTGGCTGTCGGCTTCGGTGTCGGGGTGGGCGTGACCACTGCCGGCTGTGCAGGCTTCGGTGTCGGTGTAGGTGCAGCTGTACCGCCTCCAGCGCCTCCTCCGAGATTTCCAAACAGCAGGTATGCGATAAGCGCAAGTACGCCGATTCCTCCGGCACCGCGGGTTACACCGGATGATCTTCTGGGGGACTGTCCGGTCTTTCTGCCGCTGTAGTCGGCATTGCCGACTTTGCCGGTATTCAGACCTTCTCCGCGTTTATTGACACCTCCCGAGGAAGTGGCTTCAGTACGTTTACGACCTCTGGGACGATTATTTGCAGTCATAAAGATACTCCTTTCATACTTAACTATTATTATGTCATATTGAGCAGGGAAGTGGGGCTAAATTTTATTTGCCGGACATTCTTAAAATGTGAATTTCAGCTGAACTTTGTGTGAAAACAGGATGTTTTTTCAGCAGATCTATTTACAAATGTAGACCACGGGATTATCATATAGGCAAGAGCTTATATTATAGTTCATGAAAGGATAAATGCAGTATGCATGAAATTAGCAACGATAGAGTTTTTATGGTTGTTTATGAATGCGGTGCATCTGTGATCCACGAATACATGTCTGAATCAGACTATAAAGTGTTAGAAAGCAAAGAACGAGACGGCAGCGTCAGGATCATGGATGACGAATACCATATTCATAACAGATAACCGAAAACAGAGGCCTTTATGATGCAGGCCTCTGCTTTTTATTGGCATGAGTATGCTAAAATAGTTACGACCAAAAGAGGGACAGCAGATGGCAGACAGTAATTTTCTGATCAATGTTTCCGTATTGTACAGGAACGTGCAGAAATATCTTGATAAGGAACTGGCGAAATTTTCGATCGGCTCCGGCCAGATCATGTTCCTCCTTTTTATTAATGAGAATGAAGGCGTTACGATGCAGGAAGTCACCCGCATCGTTGAAGTCGATAAAGGCACCACGACCAAATCTATCCAGAAGCTGATCGAGCAGGGATATGTGCAGTCCAGGATCGATGAAAACGACCGCAGGGTCAAGCGCCTGTATACGACGGAAAAGACATCCGAGGTCATGGCTGCTCTTTATGAATGCCGCAACCAGCTTCGTGTGCTTCTCACCAAGGACATGGATTTTGCACTGTTTGAGCAGCTGCTCAGCAGAGCGTGCGACAATACCAGGAACGAGCTGACCGATACTGCTTCTGCGTCCATGCTGAGGATCGGTGAACTGAAGAAGATGAGCCTGCTGGATTATCCCGGCATCATGTCCGCGTCAGTCATGCTGGCGGGCTGTCCGTTCAAATGTCCGTTCTGCCACAACCGGGATCTGGTATTCCTGCCGGAAAACTTTTCCTATATCGATCAGGATGAGCTGATCGCTTTCCTGGAAGAAAGAAAAGGCATTCTGGACGGTATCTGCATCGGCGGCGGGGAACCGCTGCTGCAGGACGGTCTGCTGCCGTTTATCCGGAAAGCACGTGAAGCAGGCTACCGGATCAAGGTCAGAACCAACGGCTATCATCCGGGACGTCTGAAGGAGCTGATCGATGCAGGACTGGCGGACGTCATATCCCTGGATGTGAAAAACCGGAAAGAAAAATACGCGGAGACAGTCGGTCTGAACCCCGATGTATTCCGCATTGAGAATATCGAAGAATCGATCCGTCTGCTCAGAGGCAGCAGGGTGCCGCATGAGTTCACGACGACTGTCGTGAAGGAATACCATGATGTAGAGGACCTTCTGGCCTGTGCAGAGTGGATCGGCAAAGATGAAACTTATATCCTTGAACAGTACCATGAAACGGAGAAAGCGATCCAGCCGGGACTGCAGTCCTATGACGAAGAAACAATGAAGACATTCCTTGCGGCAGTTCGAGAG
Source organism: uncultured Erysipelotrichaceae bacterium (assembly GCA_946622165.1). Taxonomy (GTDB): domain Bacteria; phylum Bacillota_I; class Bacilli_A; order Erysipelotrichales; family Erysipelotrichaceae; genus Bulleidia. Next base: position 4,911 of record CAMOPG010000082.1, on the reverse strand, counting down.
ATCGTGCCGGATACACATCTGCGGGGCATCAGGAAGGGGTAGTTTATGTATAAAGTACGCAAGAGAGACGGAAACGAAGCTTCATTCGATGTAAAGAAGATCTCGAGCGCTGTGCGCAAGGCATTCCAGGCATGCGACCGTCAGTTTGACGACAGCATTATCGATATGATCGCACTGCGCATCACGAGTGATTTTGAACCCAAGATCAAAGACGGACTGATCGATGTCGAGGACATTCAGGACTCCGCCGAAAAAGTACTGAGTGAAGCAGGCTATACGGATGTTGCCAAGGCATATATCCTGTACCGCAGACAGCGTGAAAATATCCGCAATATCAAGGCGACAACGCTTGATTATAAGAACCTTGTAGACAGCTACCTGCACGGCATGGAACATGACAGCAGTGAGCCTTCCTATTCCGTGGGCGGTCTGATCCTTTCCAATTCCGCTGCCATTACGTCAAACTACTGGCTCTATGAAGCATATGATGAAGAGATCTCGGCTGCTCATAAAGCAGGAGATATCCATATCCATGACCTGAACATGCTGGCGGGATTCAGTGCCGGATGGTCCATCAGGCTGCTGATACAGCAGGGACTGACCGGTGTTGCCAAACGTGTTTCCAGAGGTCCGGCAAGACATCTCAGCACGTTATGTTCCCAGATGGTGAACTTCCTGGGCATCATCCAGAATGAATGGGCAGGCGCCCAGTCATTCTCGGGCTTTGATACGTATCTTGCGCCTTATGTGAAGGAAGACAGGCTGTCCTATGAACAGGTCAAGCAGGCAGTGCAGTCATTCATTTATGAGATCAACACAGCGTCCAGATGGGGCACGCAGAAACCCTTCATCAGCCTGACCATGGACTGGACGGTACCGGATGACCTGAAGGATGAACATGCATGGATCGCCGCTGAACAGATGGATTTTACGTACGGGGAATGCCAGCAGGAAATGGACATGCTCAACCGGGCGTTCATTGAGGTCATGATGGAAGGGGACTATTCCTCCAACCGATTTGAATTCCCGATCCCGACCTATTCCCTGACGAATGCATTTGACTGGAGCGATACAGAGAACAACCGGCTGCTGTTTGAAATGGCATACCGGTACGGTATTCCGTATTTTGCCAACTACCGCCATCCGGAAAGAAGGAACGGCGATGTCAGGGAGATGATCTCTCTGAAGGAACCGGATTACGCAAAGCTGTACGATCAGGCTGGAGGCTATTGCGGAAGCGGCGAGCATACCGGATCGATCGGCGTCGTTACGATCAACCTGCCCAGACTCGCATACAGCTCCGCCAATGAACAGGAGTTTTTCAAGCGCCTGGACAAGATGATGGATATTGCCGCAAGGAGCCTCAAGGTCAAGCGGGATATCCTGAGCAGGTTCCTGGACGGGGGACTGTATCCTTACACAAGCAGGTACCTGGGATCATTTGACCGGCATTTCAGTACGATCGGTACGATCGGAGTCAATGAGATGTGTCTCAACGCAGGATGGATCGCCGAAGACCTGAGCGGGGAACGTGCCCAGGCATTTGCCGGCAGAGTGCTCCTTCATATGAGAGAACGGCTGAAGACTTACCAGAAGGAATATCACAGCCTCTACAGCCTGGCTGCTCCGCCTGCTGAAACAACTGCCCACAGTCTTGCCAAAGCGGACAAACAGCTGTATCCGGATATCATAACCGCCGGTCAGGATGGGGTGCCGTATTATACCAACAGTTCACAGCTTCCGGCCGGATACCGGGGTGACCTGTTCACGGCACTGGATATCCAGGCAGAACTGCAGTCGTACTACAACGGAGCTTCTGTATTTGAGATCTACCCGGATGAAAGCTTTGATTCCTGGCAGGAGGCTGCTGTGCTGATCCGCAAGATCACGGAACACTACAGCCTGCCTTATCTGACGCTGACGCCTACCTATTCCGTCTGCAGGGATCATGGCTGGATCAGCGGGGAGGTGCATGCTTGTCCTGTCTGTTCAAAACAGACCGAAGTGTACAGCCGGATTGCCGGAAACTACCGGGAACTGAGCGAATGGAATGAAGGAAAGCTCCAGGAGTATCATGACCGCACAAAAAGAGATCAATGATGCGCAGAATGTAAAAACAGGAAACAAATCCTGAACTTTACAGAAATCTGTTTCCTGAATAACAACGTTATCCACAATGATCATGGCGGACTGGTCCGCCATTTTTATCTGTTTTTATCGCCCGGATCGTCGGCGGAAAGCTTTCCTTCCAGGAAGTGCTTCCGGCACAGGGCGATATATTCATCGTTGGCTCCCAGCATGACCTGCGCACCGGAACGTACGATGCCATGCTTGTTGTACCTGGCGTTGCATGTTGCCTTTTTGCCGCACCAGCAGACTGTCTTGACTTCCTTGATCTCATCTGCGATCGCAAGCAGACGCTCGCTGCCCTCAAACAGATTCAGCTGGAAGTCTGAACGAAGTCCGTAGCACAGTACCGGTACATTCAGGTCATCAACGATATGTGCAAGGAAATCGATCTGTTCACGCTTTGCAAACTGGATCTCATCTACGATGACCGCATCGTACTGCTTCAGTTCTTCATCGCTCATCTCACAGATCGCGTCCAGCAGGATGCATTCCTTCTGCAGACCGATCCTGGAACGGATGATGTTGACGCCGTCTCTTGTATCCGTGCTTGTCTTCGCAAGCAGTGCTTTCTGTCCGCGCTCCGTATAATTATATTCTGCCATCAGAGCGTTGGCTGTTTTGGAGGAGCCCATAGCCCCGTAATAGAAATACAACTTTGCCATACTTCATAACTCCTGTATATGCCTTCTATTATCAGCCTTCTTTTTTCAAAGAAAAGACTTTACAATTCCGTTCGTTCTGCTTGGCTGATCATTCTGTTCAGTGTATTGAGCACATGTTTTTTATCAGCACACCATGCCGGTTCTATCAGCAATATCTTCGGTCCGTCTCCGGTCAGCCGGTGTATGACGATGTCCTGTGACAGACACCTCAGGCATTTCACGATCAGACTGCAGTATTCTTCAAGAGACATGACGGGCCATGGCCTTTGCCGGAACTGCTCTGCCATAGCGGTGCCCTTGAGGATCTGCAGCAGGTGCAGCTTCAAGCCGTCAGGCTTCAGCCCGTTCACATACCGCACGCTCTCCAGCATCATCTCTTCTGTTTCCAGGGGCAGTCCCAGTATGAGATGGACGATCACTTCAATGCCTGCATCCTTCAGCTTATTGAAGCACTCTTCAAATTCCGCAGTGCGGTATCCTCTGTGAAAAGCCTCTGCTGTTTCATCATGCATCGTCTGCAGGCCAAGCTCCACCCAGACAGGCTTGATGGCATTGAGCTCTTTCAGCATTTGCAGGCATTCCTCATTGATGCAGTCAGGCCTGGTGGCGATATCCAGGATCACGATCTCTTCCCGGCTGATGGCTTCCAGGAACATCTTTCTCAGATGAGGGATGTCACCGTATGTATTGGAAAAAGACTGAAAGTAGGCGATGTACTTTCTGTCCTGCGGACGAATCTGTTTGGGAAACTTTCTGTCGACCAGCAGCTTTGCCTGTTCGATCTGCTGTGAAACAGGGAGCACATGTGCCGCAAACTCACCGGAACCGCCTTCGGAACAGAACGTGCAGCCGCCGTATCCCTTTGTCCCGTCCCGGTTGGGACAGGTGCATCCTGTGGACAGGGAAAGACGGTACACCTTTGTGCCGAACTGCTGCTTCAGTTTTTCGGAAACGGACGTATATTTCATACCGCTATCATTATAATCGAACCCCGGCTGAATGCATGATCAAGCATATGATCTGAAACCGGAAACCTGTGAGTGAAAAGGGTTTCGCTGAAAGAAACTGCTTGCAGATTTGAAAAGGGGTGGAATAATAGTAGGGATAGTTTTAGAAAGAGAGAGGAAAGAAATGGAAAACATTAAGAAGCAGCTGAATTTCTGGCGGTGCGCAGCGATCCTCGAACTGATCGCGCTGCTGGTGATCGGCGCTGTATTTACAACAGGAAAAGGCGCAGCCCCATCCGTGCCTGAAACGGCAGATGAAGTGACAACTGAACCGCTGACGCTCTGGTCAGAAGGATCTGTACCAAAGCAGAAGCTGATCGATTTCGTCACAGCAGTCACTGATGAAACAAGCACAGACTTTATTCCGGTGAAAGACCGTATCGCAGTATTTGATATGGACGGTACGCTGGCATGCGAAACATACTACACATACTATGACACGATGATGTTCATTGAATACTGCCTGCACGATCATCCGGACCGTGTCTCCGATGAGCTGAAGGAAGTGGCTGCGGCGATCAAGCCGGGATATGTAGCGGATGAAACGCTTGCCCGCAACTTCGCAAAAGCCTACGCAGGCATGACGGTTGAAGAATTCTATGACTATGTTGTTGAGTTCGGTCAGAAGAAGACAAAGAGCTTCAACAACATGAGATATATTGACAACTTCTATCGTCCGATGGTCGAGCTTGTCCAGTATCTGTATGACAACGGCTTTACGATCTATGTCATCAGCGGAACGGAACGCACAACGACCCGTGCGATCGTAGCGAATTCCCCGATCAGTGATTATGTGACGCCTGAGCATGTGATCGGCACGGACTTCGAAGTCAAGCAGGCAGGACATGAAAGTGAATCTTCCAATATGAACTATAAATATGAGAACGGAGACGAACTCATTCTGACAGGCGGATTCGAACAGAAGAACCTCAACAGCAACAAAACGATCTATATTGAGCAGGAGATCGGTCAGCGTCCGGTACTTGCCTTCGGCAACAGCGGAAGCGATACGAGCATGATGAACTACACGATCGATTCCAGAAACCCCTACAGGGCTGAGGCATATATGATCGTAGCTGATGACAATGAAAGAGAATGGGGCACAGCAGACT
>CAMOPG010000081.1:0-11437 GCA_946622165.1 uncultured Erysipelotrichaceae bacterium | reverse complement strand
CTACCACATCGTTCAGATTAACTTTCATGACATTTACCTCAACTGTCTCTATTATACAACTCTGAAATTACTGCGGTGCAAAAGGAAAACAGTACGTTTTTTTACTGAAGAGGGGTAAAATAATAAATTGCGAGGTACGGCATTATGAACAGCGTTGTTCATTTCAGAAAAGAAGATCTTCCGAAGTTTTTCATGATCACGATCAGTGCCCTGATCTATGCCTTCGGCATGAATACATTTGTTAAATCGGGGAACCTGTTTCCCGGCGGATTTGCCGGATTATCAAGACTGATATCCATGGCTCTGGAACAGTACATGAATATCAGGATCTCATTCAGTGTGATCTACTGGATCGCAAATGCGGCGGTAACGCTGCTTGTATGGAAGCAGGTAGGCCATAAATTCGTCCTGCTCTCAGCACTCTGGTTCACACTGGCGTCTGTATTCACATCTGTTCTGAAGCTACCCTACATTACGCAGGATCCATTGCTGATAGCGGTGTTCGGCGGACTGATCAACGGAACAGCGATCGGGATCTCTTTGCGCGCTGACGCCAGCAGCGGCGGTTCGGACTTCATTTCGATCTATCTGTCAATGCGCTCCAATGCGCCGTCATGGAATATCATTCTTTACTGCAATGCGTGCGTATTGTTTCTGGCAGGACTGATGTTCGGCTGGAATCAGGCACTGTACTCCATCATCTTCCAGTTTGTATCGACCCAGGTCGTCAACACACTGCACCAGAGATTCAAGATCACCAGTCTGCATGTCGTAACCGACCATCCTGATGAGATCTGCAGTGCTGTCTTCCGTACATGCAGGCACGGCATTACGAAGCTTGCCTGTGAAGGGGGATACACCGGTCAACAGCATTGGCTGCTGCTGATGGATATCAACACATACCAGCTCAAGGACGTCATGGAATCGATCAAGAAAGCAGATGAACATGCCTTCATTTCCGTCAGCAGCCTGACAGCTGTCAGCGGAAACTATTATCAGAAACCGCTTGAGTAAAATAATCAGACCGAATGCCTGGGCAAAAGACATTCGGTCATTTTCATATATTGATCACATAATTGTTAATGACATGGAATCATGTTTTTCATATATTCGTTTTTCAGCTTACAGTTTTCTGGATCCCGGTTCGATCCGGTTCTTGACCGTACCGTTTTTGATCTTTCCGAATCCCAGCGGATAACTGCCGGTACAGATCAGCACCCAGCCGTCAAAGGAAGAATCAACACTGATCGTTTCACCTCTGAGGTACTTATCAACATTCGGATCATCCGGTTCCAGGCAGATGCTCTGGGCAAACCTGTCAGCCATCAGGTATTGGGCAAGATGCTGTGAGGGTTCAAACCTGTCGCTTTTGATCGTTCCCATCAGCAGTCCTGAGCGTACGACTCTGAGCGGCGCTGAATCAAAAGGGATCTCAGGGAGATACAGGATACGGTCTTTATTGAGCGTGAAGCGGGATGGATCAAAATCGATCCTGACCAGCTTCAGGAATTCATCAAACCCGGCACACTTGATGCGGGAAGGACGTACAGAAGGAAATGAGCGGGAAACAGATGTTCCGTTCTTTCTCATCAGGCAGGCAAAATGTCCTTCTCCGTTCAGCTTATGAGGATACAGCCTGATGCAGTTTTCCGTACCCGGAAGAATGCCCGGCATGAAGCCTTCATACCGGATATCGGGTCGCAGGATCTCAAGCTGCGGACAGATCTCTTTCAGATAAAGGATCACTTCTTCATCCTCTTCCGGAGAGAATGTGCATGTGGAATATACCATCATGCCTCCGTCTTTCAGCATCGTGAGCGCATTTGCGGCTATTTCTTTCTGGATAACAGCGTAATCGGAGGGCCCTTTTTCCAGCCAGGACTTGATCAGGGATGGATCCCTGCGGAACATGCCTTCTCCGGAGCAGGGGACATCCAGCAGGATGCGGTCAAATGTTCCGGGATATTTCCTGGCCATGTCATTCAGATCTGATGCTGTAACAAGGGCATTTGATATACCGAAGCGCTGTATGTTCTTGAGTGTTGCGTTCTGTCTGGAAGCACTGATGTCATTGGAGATCAGAAGGCCATGGTCATGCATGCGGCAGGCAAGTCCGAGTGATTTGCCGCCCGGTGCACAGCATGCGTCCAGAACCAGATCATGTTCACCGACCGGCAGGATCTCGGCAGGGATCATTGCCGAAGCTTCCTGCAGATAGCACAGTCCTGCATGCCAGTACGGATGCACGGATACATGATCCTCCCGGGCATAATAAAAGCCGGAAGGAGACCACGGGACAGGCGTCAGATGGAAGGGCACTGTCCTTTGAAATTCTTCAGCAGATATCTTGTTTGTATTGACTCTGAGCGACAGGATGCGGTCCTGCTCAAAAGACTGCAGGTAATCATCAAAATCATCCTGCAGCAGGTCTCTCATACGGCTCAGATAGCTCTCCGGAAGTTCCATACATGACTATTTTAACCGACAAAACCGGTTTTGCCATTCATTTCAGAATGCTGGAAAATGAAAAAATGTAAGAGTGAAAATGAAAAATAAAATTTTCAGAAAAAACCGCCGAAAACGTTGCAAAAAATACTGCCACTGAAAGCGGATTTATAATATTCTATTTTCATCTCAACAGGAGGACAAAGAGATGAAAAAAGCATTAAGAACAATGGTCAGTGTTGTTCTTGCTGCTGGCATGGTAGGATGTTCATCCGGATCACCTTCCGGAACAACACCATCTGCCGAAGCAGGATCAAGCGCACCGGCCGAAACAGCACAGTCTGCAGAGACTCACCATTCTTCAACAGTAACGATCGCAGTATTCTCACAGTTCACAAGCATGGATCCGGCAACCAACGGCGAGCTGGTCAACGGTTACCTGCTGCACCACATGTACAGAGGCCTGTACAGAATGGATGAAAATTCACAGCCGCAGATGGAACTGGCGACTGCGCACGATATATCAGAAGATGGTCTAATACACACATTTACGCTAAGAGATGATGCAAAGTGGAGTGACGGAACTCCTGTTACAGCTTCAGACTTTGTCTATTCGTACCTACGAGCTCTATCTTACGGCGTGGATGCTTCCAACCCGATATACAACATGACAACGTTCATTGCGGGTGCGGAAGAGTATTCATTGAATGCGCTGGAGGTAGGAGACTCATTTGACTGTACAACCGAAGATCACAGCTCCGTCGGTATTGAAGCGACGGATGATCATACACTGGTCCTGACATTGAAGAAGCCGTGTACATATCTGAATACACTGCTTTGCTCAGGCGCATGGCTGCCGGTGCATCAGAGCACTCCCCAGCATGAGTCTGCGTGGGCACTGCAGGGCGGATATCCGTGCAACGGCGACCACAAGCTGACGGAAATGAATCCGAACGACAAGGCTGTCATGGTCAAGAATGAGTATTTCTACAATGCTGATCAGATCACGATGGATGAGATCGTATGGCAGGTCGTGCCTGATACGGAATCCCAGCATCTTGCATTCCAGGCAGGCGATATTGACATCGCTACCAGCATTACCAGTGATGTTGCCAAGAGCTATAAAGGCACAGATGAACTCTGGGTCGGCCTGCAGACAAATACATACTGTCTGACATTCAATTCCGGTGCGACCGGACCTGAATGGGCACAGAACCTCAATCTGAGAAGAGCAGTCGCAATGGCGATCGATCAGAAAGCAGTAGCCGATGTCGTCGGCGGCGAAGAGTTCTATCCCGTACTGAGCAGCTTCATGCCGCTGGGTCTGGAAGGCGTTGACGGAGACTTCCGTGAAGAACGTGACGCAGAGGGCGGATATACACTGGTTTACAACCCTGAAGAATCCAAGCGTCTGCTTGCAGAAGAAGGATATGATGAATCCAACCCGCTGAAGATCGAATACTATTATTCAACCAACTCCATTCACAATGACGTTGCGACATGCCTGCAGCAGATGTGGTCTGCAGTCGGCATTGAAACAACATTCAAAGCTGTTGAATCAGGTGTCTACTATGAGGCATGGTATAACGGTGACTTTGAGATCTCACGTTATGGCGTCGCTCTGAGCCACCCTGTAACAGCGCTGAACACCTTCACGACACAATATCAGAGAGTCGCCAGGATCGGTGATGCGACATATGACGCTATGGTAGAGGATATCCAGGCTACGATCGATCCGAAAGAAGCGCTCAGGAAGTGTCATGAAGCTGAAGACTATCTGGTAGATGAAATGGCATACATCGTTCCAATGTTCCAGTTCACGCTCCCGATGCTGAAGAACCCTGCTCTGACAGGACAACAGATCAACGGTGCATACCTGTACTTCGGCGAAAGCACATGGGCTGAATAAAACAAAAAACGAATCCGACACTGAAGTCCGGCTGATGAGTCCGGGCTTCTTTTCTGCTATCATATCGGCATGAAATATTATGTTTACATACTGAGATGCACAGACGGCACGCTGTATACCGGTTTCTCGACCGATCCTGAAAAACGCCTGCAGACACATAACAGGGGAAAGGGCGCGAAATATACCCGCAGCAGGCGTCCGTGCAGTCTTGTTTACACGGAAGCCTTTGATGACAGACGAGAGGCGTTGAGCAGAGAGTGGCACATCAAACATGAACTTTCGCATGCTGAGAAGGAAAAACTGATCAATGAAAGAAAATGAAACATTTTTTCAAACATATGAAAAATGTTTAGGAAAATGAAAAAAGGTGTTGACGCAGAAAAAAGTATTGTTGATAATAAGCACATGAAAACTGAATCGATAGAGGTAGCGGTGCAGATGAGTATGATCGCGAGCCGGCAGGCTGTGAACGATCAGAAAGGCAACCACCGCCGAACGGTATCCGCCGGCAGGCAGGTTCCGTGGGGATGCGGATAAGATCCGTATCACTCCTTCGCTTATTGAAGTGGCGCTATTGCTTATGGAAGATTGCCGTATGTAATAGCATACGGTTTTGTTTTCGGGGAAAAAGGAGGAAATTATTCCATGCATCACCATTCACGTTTCGGACTCAGTCTGGCAGCTGCAGCACTCCTGCTTGCAGGATGCTCATCCGGCTCACCTTCAACAGACGGAGCTCCTACTTCCGCCGCAGAATCAGCAGCAGCTGAAACCACACCCGCAGAAACAGCTTCCAAGGATTCCATGACTGTAGGCGTATTCTCACAGTTTACAGATATGGATCCCGCCACAAACGGAGAACTGGTCAACTCATATGTGCTTCACCACATGTACGCAACAATGTTCCGTACAGATAAAGAAGGCCAGCCTCAGAAAGAACTGTGCACAGACTATACAGTCTCTGAAGACGGTCTGACACATACCTTCAAGATCAGAGAAGACGCTGTCTGGTCAGACGGCACACCTCTGACAGCGAACGATTTCGTATATGCATACCTGCGTGCGCTGAGCTATGGCGTTGACGCATCCAACCAGATCTATAACATGGTGGTCTATATTGAAGGCGCTGAAGAGTACAACCTTCACGCGATCGAAGTCGGTGACAGTTTTGACTGCACAACAGAAGACCACAGCACTGTCGGTATTGAAGCACCGGATGATTACACGCTCGTGCTGACACTGAAGCAGCCCTGCACATTCCTGCCGCTCCTGATGAGCAGCGGTGCATGGATCCCGCTGCCTCAGAACACACCTCAGCATGACAACCAGTGGGCATTCACACCCGGTTATCCGGTCAGCCACGGTTACAACCTGACTGAGATCAACATCAATGACAAGTGCGTCCTGCAGAAGAACGATTCATTCTATAACGCTGACGATATCACAATGCCTGAGATCGTATGGCAGGTAGTACCGGATTCCGAAGCACAGCACCTTGCATTTGAAGCAGGCGACCTGGATGTCGCTACTGAAGTATCCTCCGATACAGCACGTTCTTATGAAGGTACGGATTCCCTCTGGGTAGCTATGGATCCTTCCACATACTGCATCATCATCAACACAGGTGAAAAGGGACCTGAATGGGCAAAGGATGTCAGAGTCAGAAGAGCTCTTGCAATGGCTGTTGACCAGACTGCTGTCACTGAAGTTATCGGCTCCACATTCTATCCTGTACTGAAGTCCTATCTGCCGTTCGGTCTGGAAGGCATCAACGGAGACTTCCGTCAGGAAAGAGATGATGAAGGCGGATATACACTGGTTTACAATCCTGAAGAATCCAAGCGTCTGCTTGCTGAAGCAGGATATGATGAATCCAACCCGCTCCACATCGAATACTACTATTCCACAAACTCCATGCATGGTGATGTTGCAACAATGCTGCAGCAGATGTGGGGAGCAGTTGGTGTAGATGTTACATTCAAGGCAGTTGAAGCAGGCGTCTACTATGACGGATGGTATGCAGGTGACTATGAGATCGCTCGTTACGGCGTTGCTCTGTCACACCCGATCACAGCTATGAACAGCTGGACAACAGCTTACCAGCAGGTAGCTACAGTTGCTGACCCGGTTTATGACCAGATGATGGCTGACATCCAGGCAACAACAGATGCTAAGGAAGCTCTGCAGAAGACACATGATCTGGAAGACTATCTGGTCGACCAGGAAGCACACCTGATCCCGATGTTCCAGTTCACAATGCCGATGCTGAAGAACCCGGATCTGCAGGGATATGAAATGCATGTTTCCTATCCTTACTTCGGATACGCTTCATTCAAATAAGCTTGACTAAGGAGGGCCGCGAGCTCTCCTTTTTTCGTCTTGACGCATGAACGGTATTATTAGATGATGACAGCATGAAGATCATACTGTCACCGGCAAAAAAGATGATCCCTGAGGATACAGTCCTGTACAGAGGACTGCCGTGCTTTATCGAAGAAGCGGAATATCTCAGAGACCTGATGAAACAGATGAACAGGGAACAGCTGAAAGAGCTCTGGAAGTGCTCAGATAAACTGGTCCTGGAGAATCTGGAACGTCTTGAACATATGGACCTGAGAAGAGGCCTTTCACCTGCAGTCCTGACTTACTCAGGACTTGCCTACCAGCATATGGCACCGGACGTCATGACAGATGATGAAATGGAGTACCTGGATGAACATCTGCGCATCCTGTCGGGACTGTACGGCGTGCTGAAGCCCTTTGATGGTGTCCGTCCGTACCGTCTGGAAATGCAGGCAGGACTTCTGAACAGAAACGGCAGGGATCTGTATGCATTCTGGGGAGACAGACTGTACAGGCAGGTATGCTCAGAACATGAGCTGATCGTGGACCTTGCCTCAAAGGAATATGCTTCAGCAGTCATTCCGTATCTCACACAGGATGATCAGTACGTTGAATGCGTATTCGCTGTTGAAAAGAATGGAAAACTGATCGTCAAAGGAACCCTTGCCAAAATGGCCAGAGGCAGTATGGTCAGATGGATGGCAGAGACAAAAGCAGAAAACAAGGAAGATCTGAAGAAGTTTGACAGAGGCTGGATCTTCAGCCCTGAGCATTCCTCAGACACATCCTATGTGTTCCTGAATCAGGATCAATGAAAATATATGCATGATATAAGGAGGACAACATGGTAAATAAAGATGATATTATCCGCTGGGTCATATTCGCTGCAGTATTCATTACGATCTGGATCGTTCTGGATTTTGTGTTCAGCATCCTGCGTGCAGCAGTGTTCGTATTTGCAAGAGCATTCAAGACAGCTTTGTACAGCGCAGTGATCGCAACGATCATCTTCGCTGTCATGGATATCAAAAGAAGATAAACGGATACAGAAAAAAACACGAAATGTAATCTGAGGATGGGTGAAAGCTCATCTTCTTTTGATATTTTGCCAGGCAATATACAGATCACAATGATGATCAGGAGGCTGACATGAACTGGATAAAACTGCGAACCTGTGAATAAGCCTGATGATGGCGCTCAATACTATGATGTCTGATGTGACAGTGTTTGCGTAAGGCAGGGAAGAACCTGCTGCTGAAGAACCGGCAGAAAAAACTGAATCTGAAGCTGAAAATGAAGCAGGATCGAAACGTTCAGAATGACCGCAGGAGCATTCTGAACGTTATACCCGAACAGAAGCAGTTTCTTATGACAGCTTCCAGATTGAAAAGAATGAAAAGTTTTGCGTATGAGCATATCAGGCCCTGCAGAATTGATGAGAAGCGTTTCGCTGAGATGTCTTTTTTGAAGTATACTTTACTACGGCACATGCTATTCACTAACTGTCAGAAATGTAAAAAAGCATACAGATCTGCAATGCAGAATAGGAGGAACTATGTTGAACAATAAGAATCGTTTGATGACATGGATGCTGAGCTTTTTACTGTGTTTCAGCAATTCTTTTGTTGTTTACGGTGAAGAAATGACTGCGCCTGAAACAGCCGAAGAACCAGCAGCAGAAAAAGCGGAAGAAACCTCTGAAATACCGGAGTCTTCAGAAGATCCCGTTTTCGAGGAAGCACTTTCCGAAGAGGAAGTCACGGAACCGGAAGAAAATATGACAGCTTCGGAAGAAAGTCAGGAACAGGAAACAGAAGAAGTACAGACACCTGAAGAACAGGAATTCTCAGAAGAAGAAATGCCTGCAGACAGTGAAGATGAACCGCTTCCTGAAGAAACGGAATCACTTTCTGAAGAAACTTCAGAAATACCGTCTGAAACAGAAGAAGCCGAGGAAAGTGAACTGTATGCAGCAGAAACGGACCCGTCGAATTTTACATATGACGTCGGCACAGATGGCGTGACGATCACCAAATATAAGGGAAAAGAAACAAGTGTTGTTGTTCCGTATGTGATCGAAGGCAAGCCTGTTACAGCAATCGGAAACTATGCATTCTCGTCCGACACCAATATCGTCAGCGTAGTGCTCCCGGACAGTATTACATCCCTGGGAGATCAGGTTTTTACATACTGCTCAAAACTCGAAAGTGTAACGCTGCCTGCCGGTATCACAGCGATCAGCGAAAGCATATTTGAAAGATGTACCAGCCTGAAAAATGTCAATATTCCTGCAGGGGTAACAAGCATAGGAAAATCAGCGTTCAGGGAATGCTCGAGTCTGGCAGCTATTACGATCCCTGATACGGTTGAAACGATCGATGCGTATGCATTCTACAAATGCAGCAGTTTGACAACAGTTGTTGTCCCGGACAGTGTTGTTTCTTTGGGAGACTATGTTTTCGCAGAGTGCACCGGTCTTACAAATGTCAAGCTTCCGGAAAAGCTGTCAAAGATCCCTGGATCGCTCTTCTATCACTGCACAAGTCTGCCTGACTTTGTCTTTTCTGAGAATGTAACAGAGATCGGCAAAAATGCATTTGCCGGATGCACCAGTCTTGAACACGTTATCATTCCCGCAACAGTCACACAGATCGCCAGCGATGCATTTAAAAGCTGCCCGGGACTGACCACGATCGGTACGATCGGCAGCGGAAAAAATATCGAAATTGGATACGGTGAGACACTGACTTCAATGTACAGATTGTCCGGCCTGTATAACAGCCTGACATCCATTACGATTCCTGCCGGTGTTAAAACGATTGGAAAAGATGCATTTAAAAGGCTGAACAATCTGAAGGAAGTAATCATACCGGATACCGTAACTACAATAGAAAGCCAGATATTCTTTGAGAATACTGGTATTTCCCATGTTGTGATCCCCGGCAGTGTGACTTCATGCGGCAGTCAGAATTTCTATAACTGCCCGAAAATCAAAACAGCCGGACCGATCGGCAGCGGTGCTGATATTGAATTCGGCTGGACAGAAACCATTCCTGCCCAGGCACTCAGACAGAGCACATATCTGACAGATGTGACCCTTCCTGAAGGAATCACCAGTATCGGCGGATCGGCATTTGCGGAATGCACCAGGCTTGTGAATATCGACCTTCCTGATACACTGACAAGTCTCGGTATCCAGGCGTTCCGTGAGTGTACTGCTCTTACGGAAATCACACTTCCGGACAGCCTGACAAATATGGAAAAAGAAGTGTTTGAGGAATGTTCCGGTCTTGTAAACATCAAACTTTCCAAAAATGTTACGAAATTCGGTGACATGACATTTTGGGGGTGCTCGAGTCTGAAAAGCATTGAACTCCCTGAAGGATTCATCGGTATGGGTGATAGTGTGTTCGAAGGCTGCACAAGTCTGGAAAGCATTTATCTTCCTGAAAGCATGACAGACATGGGACATTCTGTGTTTGCAAACTGCACGAGCCTGAAATCGGTCGTACTTCCGAAGAATGTTGAATTCTATGGATATTTATTCAGAGGATGCACAAACCTGGAAACGGTAGTATGGCCGATCGGCTTCACCTATATTCCGGCAGAAACATTTGAAGACTGCACAAACCTGAAACATGTAGATATGACCCATGTCAATTATATTGGATCTTTAGCATTTAAAAACTGCACAAGTCTTGAGCATATTGACGCAGAAAGAATTAGCCGCATTGACACGGCAGCCTTTCAAGGATGTACTTCACTGAAGAGCGTCTCATTCATGGAATTCAGCGGCATGCAGTATGATAACGCAAGCGGACAGTATATCAATCTGTCTTCGGTCAGCACTAGTGTATTCAACAACTGCACAAGCCTTGAAGAGATCTGGATCTCGCTGCCCGGTGACAAGATCACGATAGGTACTGGCGCATTCATGAACTGCCCTGACGGGATCAAGATCCATTTCTTCGGAACCGAATCACAGTGGGCGGGCAAAACTGTCGGTACCAACAATGAGCCCCTGAGCAATGCTGTCATGATCTATGAATCAGTACCGACACAGCTGTCTCTGTCAGCCAGTGAAATTGAGATCGGCAAAGGACAGAGCATGCAGCTGAAATATACGGTAACTCCGTCAAGCTATAACAAAGATTACCTGGTATGGTACAGTGAAAAGCCTGAAATTGTTTCTGTTGATAAAAATGGCGTTATCACAGCTAATTCCGCCGGAAGTACATATATTCATCTGACCGTTCCGGGCAGAGCCCCGTATCTTACCTGCAAAGTTACAGTCGGTACTGTCAATGTGAAAGGCGTTTCGATCGCAGCTGCTCCGGATATGGTTTCTGTCGGCAATGTGATCGATCTCGATCCGGTATTCGTGCCTGAAAATGCGGAAAACCAGAATGTGACATGGAGCTCAAGCGACAGCAGTATAGCTGCAGTTGATCAGAACGGTATCGTCAAAGGAATCAAAGTCGGAACTGTCACGATCACGGTCAAAACAGAAGATGGCGGTTATACCGCAGAAAAAGAGATCACAGTTGTTCAGCCTGTTACGGGAATCGATATCAGTGAGACAGAACTGCGGCTTGCAATCAATGACACGCATCAGCTGACTGCTTCAGTGAAACCGGAGGATGCCGGTAATCAGAATGTCACATGGGCATCTGATCATGAAGATATCGTCTCTGTTGACGAAACAGGATTGGCAACAGCGCATGCGGACGGTACTGCAGT
>CAMOPG010000080.1:0-11491 GCA_946622165.1 uncultured Erysipelotrichaceae bacterium | reverse complement strand
CGATATCACATATGTCGGCATCATCCAGACAGCGAGAGCTTCCGGAATGGACACATTCCCGATCCCGTACACGCTGACATGCTGCCATAATTCACTCAATGCAGTCGGCGGTACGATCAATGAAGACGACCATATGTTCGGTCTGACAGCTGCCAAGAAATACGGCGGAATCTTCGTTCCTCCGCATGTAGCAGTCATCCACCAGTACATGAGAGAAATGTCCGCAGGCTGCGGCAAGATGATCCTCGGTTCCGACTCACACACAAGATACGGTGCCCTGGGTACAATGGCTGTCGGTGAAGGCGGCGGCGAACTTGACAAGCAGATCCTGGGAGATACATGGGACAACGCTTATCCCGGCGTCATTGCCATCTATATGACAGGCAAACCTGCACCGTGGATCGGCCCGCACGACATTGCGATCGCAATTTGCGGTGCCGTATACAAGAACGGCTATGTCAAGAACAAGGTCATGGAATTCGTCGGACCCGGCGTATCCTCCATGTCAACTGACTACCGCAACGGCGTCGATGTCATGACAACAGAGACAACATGCCTTTCCTCCATCTGGAGAACAGATGAAGATACACACCAGTTCCTCGCTGAACACGGCAGAGGCGATCAGTACAAAGAACTGAATCCGGAAGATGTCGCATACTATGACGGCTGCGTCTATATCGACCTGAGCACCATCAAGCCGATGATCGCTATGCCCTTCCACCCGTCCAACGCCTACACGATCGATGAACTGAACGCAAACCTCGACGACATTCTGAGAGAAACAGAAAAAGCAGCTGAAGGCGTCAGCCAGGGCAGAGCTCCCTACACACTGCGTGACAAAGTTCACAACGGCAGACTCCAGGTACAGCAGGGAATCATCGCAGGATGCGCAGGCGGCAACTACACGAACGTTGTTGAAGCAGCCAACCTCCTCAGAGGCAAGCAGATCGGTGCCGGTGAGTTCACACTGAGCGTATATCCTTCCTCCATGCCTGTATACATGGATCTCTCACGCAAAGGCGTGCTTGCAGACCTGATGGCAAGCGGTGCCGTCATCAAGACAGCATTCTGCGGTCCTTGCTTCGGCGCAGGCGACACACCGAACCACAACGGATTCTCCATCCGTCATACAACAAGAAACTTCCCGAACAGAGAAGGTTCCAAACCGGGCAACGGCCAGATGAGCGCTGTTGCACTGATGGACGCAAGATCCATTGCTGCTACAGCCGCAAACGGCGGACTGCTGACAAGTGCAGAAGAATTCGCAGATACATTCGGAAATGTACCGGAATACCACTTCGATCCGGCTCCTTACCAGGCAAGAGTTTACAATGGCTTCGGCTGTGCAGACCTCTCACAGGATCTGTTCTACGGACCGAACATCAAAGACTGGCCTGAGCGTCATGCCCTCGGCGAGAACGTACTCCTGAAGGTATGCTCCAAGATCCTTGATGAAGTTACAACAACAGACGAACTGATCCCTTCCGGTGAAACATCCAGCTACCGTTCCAACCCGCTGGGTCTGGCAGAATTCACACTGTCCAGAAGAGATCCCGCTTATGTCGGCAAGACAAAGGTTGTAGACGCACTTGAGATCGCAAGAGGAAACGGCGAAGACGTCATGGCAAAAGCTCCGGAACTCAAGGAAGTATTCGAAGTCATCCATACGATCCCGGGCAGCGAAAACGCTGATCTGAGCAATGTCGAGATCGGTTCCACGATCTACGCAAACAAGCCGGGCGACGGTTCCGCAAGAGAACAGGCAGCTTCCTGCCAGAGAGTCATCGGCGGACTTGCAAACATCACACAGGATTACGCTACAAAGCGTTATCGTTCCAATGTCATGAACTGGGGCATGCTGCCGTTCCACCTCAAGGGTGAACCGACAGAGTTCGAAGTAGATGACTACATCTTCGTACCTGGCATCAAGCAGGCTCTGAAAGACAACAAGCTCGATGACATCACAGCATATGTCATCAAGAACGGCAAGGCAGTACCGATCAGCCTCTACATCAAAGAGATGACCGCGAATGAACGTGAGATCGTTCAGGCAGGCTGCCTCATCAACTTCAACAGAAACAGCAGAAAAGCTTAATGAAACGCACAAGGAACCGGATGCCGGTTCCTTGTTTTTTTTCGTTCATTGCTTTTCCAGTGTGTCTGCCAGACGCATGGCTGTGATCAGTACGGATGCTTCCCGTACATTTCTTGGATCCAGACCGCATTCACGATGGATCCGGTCCAGTCTGTACTGCAGCGTGTTCTTATGGATGTAAAGAGCTTCCGAGGCTGTTTTCAATGACATGCCGCTGTCATAGTAGACCTTCAGCAGCTGCTGATCCGCTTCACTGATCTTTCTG
Source organism: uncultured Erysipelotrichaceae bacterium (assembly GCA_946622165.1). Taxonomy (GTDB): domain Bacteria; phylum Bacillota_I; class Bacilli_A; order Erysipelotrichales; family Erysipelotrichaceae; genus Bulleidia. The sequence continues at coordinate 9,131 of CAMOPG010000080.1, read as the reverse complement.
ACTGTTTTATCCAGGAACATCTCCCTGACATGATAAGAAAGATCGGAAAACAGAAGCTCTGTATATAGACCGTCAAATTCGATGAACGGATCGTTTCCGCATTTCAGGGCAAGCTGTGCGTCTTCATAGGAACGTGACGCATGCGCAAGACGATGTGCGCTGCCGACGGAAACCCTTGCCGGTATCCCGGTGAATTCCATGATTGCCTGTTTCTGCTGCTGATATGCTTTTTCACTGATGATCAGGATATATCTGTCAGGATATTCATATGCGTAAAAGGAATGGTGGATCCCCTGCAGGATGTTTTCCACCCTGTTTTCCATCAGTGAGAAATGCTTTGTACGGCCGGGATCCTGCAGGCTCACAAGCACTGTACGGTAGCGACCGTCCATCTGCAGATCCTTCTGTTTCAGAAAGTCTCTCAGATAATCAGGGGATATGGATCCGTTCTGTACCAAAGCCTTTGCGACATAGGAGAACTCTGCCTTCTTCAGCTCACGGGATGCGTCCAGATCACGTTCTCTCAGGATCAGTCCGATGATGCGAAGTGCCAGCTGGGCATAGCGGCGTACCTCATCCGGCTCTCCTGTGATCCCGATAACCGCAACCGGCATGCCATGGTAGCTGAATGGTATATTGACGCCCTTCTGTGCACCGGCATATGTATCATTGTCATATACTTCCAGCGTTTTCCCTGTATGGGCTGCCTGGTAGCCGATCTCATGGTAATCACCGATACGTTTTTCATCTGTACTTGCGATGATAATACCGCTGTTTGAAATGTAATTGATGTCATATCCGCAGACATCCCTGACTGCTGAAACGATCTGCTGTGCTGTACTTTGTCCGATCATGATCTTTCTCCGCTTTGTTTGTTCTGTGTAACAAAATAATAACATATATACTTTGTTTTTATGTTACACAAAACATTCTGAAACGGTCATAAAAGTTATATATTTTCAGTGTAAAGAAAAAACAGAATAAGGAGGAACATCATGAAATTATTATTCGCATCAGATTCCTTCAAGGGATCCCTCTCCAGCGAGCAGACAGTCAGACTGCTCGCAAAAGCCGCAGAAGAAATATTCGGTGAGATCGAATACAGCGGCGTACCTGTAGCAGACGGCGGCGAAGGAACCGTAGACGCTGTCGTAGCGGCTGAACATGGTGAATACATCACTGTGGAAGTTTACGGACCACTGATGGAACGTACCACTGCACGCTATGGAAAGCTGGATGATCAGCGTGCTGTCATCGAAATGGCCGCAGCTTCCGGACTTCCGATGGTCCCGAGAAACCTGAGAAACCCGCTTCATACGTCAACATACGGTACCGGTGAAATGATCCGTGATGCACTGGATAAAGGATTCCGCGATATCTCCATCGCGATCGGCGGCAGTGCGACAAATGACGGCGGCATGGGATGTGCCCGTGCACTTGGCGTGAGATTCCTTGACGCTCAGGGAAATGAACTTCAGGGAACAGGTTCCGATCTGGAAAAAGTTGCTGAGATCGATGTCAGCGGACTGGATCCGCGCATCAGCGAAACAAAGATCACTGTCATGTGTGATGTCACGAACCCTCTGACCGGCAAGGATGGCGCAACTTATACATTCGGTGCGCAGAAAGGCGCAACACCTGAGATCCAGGCACGTCTGGAAGCAGGCATGATCAACTATCGCGATGTGATCATGCGCCAGTTCGGCATCAACGCTGATGAGATCAGAGGCGGCGGTGCAGCCGGCGGTCTTGGTACAGCACTGATGGTATTCCTGCACGGTGAAATGAAATCCGGCATCGATACAGTGCTTGACCTGATCAACTTCGACAAGCGTCTTGAAGGCGTAGACCTGGTCGTTACCGGTGAAGGCCGTACCGACTGGCAGAGCTGCTTCGGAAAAGTCATGCAGGGTGTCGGCGAGCGTTCCGCAAAACAGGGAATCGTCGCTGTCGGCCTCAGCGGATCACTCGGCAGAGATGCAGCACAGATCTACAGCCACGGAATTGAATCACTGATCACATCCGTTGATTCACCGATGCAGATCGAAGAAGCGATCAGCCGTGCGGAGGAGCTGTATTATCTCGCAGCGATCCGTATGTTCCGCTTCATCAGAGCCGGCATGAAGATCGCTCAGAAACAGTAACAGACTTCGTCTTCCGGGATCCGGCATACCGGGTCCAGGATGTACAGACAGCAGCACATTAGGAAGGGAGAATCTTTGTAATGGATTACAGTTTCACTACTCTCGGGGCACTGCTCGGCCTCGTGATCGCAATCATCCTCATCATCAAAAAAGTTCAGCCTGCATACTGCCTCATCCTCGGTGCCCTTGTCGGCGGCATCATCGGCGGAGGCGGACTCAGCACAACAGTCAGCACCATGGTCAGCGGAGCCGCTTCCATGATGTCCAGTATCCTCCGTATCCTCACCAGCGGTATCCTCGCCGGTTCTCTGATCAAAACTGGTTCCGCTCAGAAGATCGCCGAGACCATCGTTGAGAAACTCGGTGAAAAAAGAGCGGTCATGGCAATATCCATCGCAACGATGCTGATATGCGCTGTCGGTGTATTCGTCGATATCTCCGTCATTACTGTTGCCCCGATCGCCCTTGCCATCGGTGAAAAAGCAGGACTTTCCAGAAGCGGTATCCTGCTGGCGATGATCGGCGGAGGAAAAGCCGGAAATATCATTTCTCCGAACCCGAACACGATCGCCGTATCCGAGGCATTCGGTCAGGACCTGACCGCGGTCATGATGAGGAATGCAGTGCCTGCAGTCTTCACATTGATCGCTGCGATCCTCCTTGCGTCCATGCTTGCAAAAAGATCAGGTGAACAGATCACAGCAGCTGATCTGGAAAGCTCCGGAGCCAGAGAACTGCCCTCTTTCGGTGCAGCCATCCTCGGTCCTGTATGTGTGATCGTGATGCTTGCACTCCGTCCGCTTGCCGGGATTACCATTGACCCGCTGATCGCGCTTCCTGCCGGAGGACTGATCTGCACACTGGCAACAGGCAATGCGAAGCATATTACCGAATATACGGAATTCGGTCTCTCCAAGGTCATCGGTGTTTCGATCCTGCTGATCGGTACAGGTACCATTGCCGGCATCATCAAGGCATCAGCTCTGCAGTATGATGTCACAAATCTGCTTGAGGCAATGCATATGCCTGCATTCATTCTTGCGCCGCTTGCCGGTATTCTGATGGCCGGTGCTACAGCTTCCACCACTGCAGGCGCTACGGTTGCAGCACAGACATTCTCCTCTACCCTGCTTTCTGCAGGTGTCTCCGGACTGGCATCTGCCGCTATGATCCATGCCGGCGCAACAGTGATCGACTCACTGCCGCACGGATCCTTCTTCCACGCAACCGGCGGTTCCGTCAATATGACGATCTCCGACCGCATGAAACTGATCCCGTATGAAGCGGCGATCGGTCTGACAGCCACTGTCGTTTCCACATTGATGTATCTGATCATCGGATAACCGGGAAACGCTCAGACAGAATAAGAATCAGAATCAGAAAATAACAGGCGATGTGCATGCAGTACTGCAGTCATCGCTTTTTGTATACCGGCAGCAGGTCATTTCTGCATGATCGGAATCAAAAAAAACGAGCCGGCAAAATGCTGACCCGTTTGATTGATACAGTGTTTATCTGATTGCTGATGCGGAATCACCAGCGGTTTGCATAACATTCTGTTTCTGCAATATCAGTATTATACCCGTATATGGAGATCGAGAAAGGTGTACTGACGCTCTCTGTTGATCCTGCAGATCTTCTTATGCAGTCTGTCTGACCTTCCGTCTTTTGGCTTTGCGGCCTTTAGACTTTTGGAATCTGTGGTAGAGCTTCATGATCCTGCCCTTTCTTCTTCCTGCCCAGACAATGACCAGGAACTGAATGACAAAGGACAGAACCGTAAAGAAATACTCTCCGCGCACAAGGAAGTGTCCGGCTATGCAGTTCAGCAGTACCTGGACCCATACCGTACTTGCCAGTGAGATCATGAACTCATCTGTTGTCAGTTTGGAATGGGAAGCCACGTACGGGATGATCCCGTTGGGAACACCCGGCACCAGATATGCCATGGCGATAACAAACATCGGTTCACTGGAATCGAGGCGCTTCTGCATGGTCCTGGCAGCCGGGAATCTGTTCAGCAGGGAAAACTTATCTGCCAGTTTTCTGCCGAATTTAAAGACCAGGTAATGTGCGAACAAAAAGCTCGCATAGCATACCAGGAATCCTTCCCACCAGCCGTAAATGGAGCCGGCAGCCAGATGAATGACCATCCCCGGGAGAACGATGGAGAACACCTGGATGACCGTGATCAGTGCGATCAGGAACATTCCCTTCCACAATCCGCTGGCCCTGAGATATGCTTCGATCTCTGCTTCATTGCCCCTTCTGAGCAATTCAAAAACCTCGACCAGACTCCCCCAGTTATCGGCGATCGTATGCACGATAAATGTGATCACCCCCAGCATGACCAGGATGATCAGCGCCAGCAGGATAAAGGCCGTGTGATCCCGTTTTAATTTCAATCTTGTCTTTTTTTTCGTCATATCACAAGCGCTTTTCTGAGAAAGCGGAATTTAAAAACAGCCGGTACATCATGCATGTCATCCCGGCTGTTTGAAAGCAGCAGTCTTACTGTTCAGCGTTCTTCATAGGCTGCTTGTCCGCCAGCTTCAGGAAGACAAAGCCCAGCATGAAGAATACCGCTAGCGAAGCAACCGCAATATTGATCGTGCCGCCAGCCAGCTTGACCCAGGCAATGACAGCAGAACCAAGGAATGATGCACCTTTTGCGAAAATATCATAGATGCCGAAGTATTCACCGGAGTTCTCAGCCGGGATGATCTTCGAGAAATAGCTTCTGGAAAGTGACTGGATCGACCCCTGGAAACAACCGACACCGAATGCAAGAATACCAAAATCAAGCAGGGATTTCAATGTCAAAGCGTAGATGCAGACACAGAAGTAACCTACGATACAGATCAGGATCAGTGTCACAGTGTCATATTTCTTGGACAGTCTTGCGAATACAAGGGAGCCTGCGAAGGCAACGACCTGTGTTGCCAGCAGGAAGATGACCTGTCCGACAGTCGGCAGACCGAGGTCCGTACCGATGTTGATGCAGTTGTCAATGATCGTTCCGACGCCGTCAATGTAGAGGAAGAAAGCGATCAGGAAGAACAGGACCTTCTTGTCTTCCGTACCGATCCGCTTCAGTGTTCCGAAGATCTTGCTGAATACCTTGCGGATCGCATGCTGTTCAGGTTCAACATAGTTGATCTGCTTATAATTCTTGATCAGAGGCATCGTGACAGCCAGCCACCAGATGCCTGTTACAGCAAACCCGATGATGCGTCCGACTTTCGGTGAGAACCACATCAGGTCTTCGCTCAGGCCGCCGCTGAGGATATAGGCGATCATAGCGAGAATGAACGGGATGCAGGAACCGATATAGCCCCAGGCATAACCATAGGAGGATACCTGGTCCATGCGTTCATCCGTCGTGACGTCATTCAGCATACTGTCATAGAATGTGAGGGATGCCGAATAGAAGATCTTGGTAATGACATAGATCACGATGAAAGCGACCCAGCTTGACGCAAATCCGTTCAGAATGCATCCGGCCACGCCGCATGCAACGGCTGTTGTGAAGAAGATCTTCTTCATATCCTTGTGGTCGGCGATCGCGCCGCATATCGGTCCCAGGACCGCAACGACGACGGTAACGATAGAGATGGAAATGGAATAATAAGCTGTTGCCTGGTCAGAAGATATCTGACCGGGTGCTGTTCCGATCGCCAGTGCTTTGAACCAGATCGGAATCAATGAGCACGCGAGCATCGTAAATGCAGAATTGCCTACATCATACAAGACCCAGGCACGCTCTACCTTTGTCAAATTCTTAAACATATATTCTCCCGATAATGTGTGTGAATCCCTTGTAATATTTATCATACCGCATATTTGCGGGAATAAGCATTTTTCAGGCACAAATAAATATTGAAAGTTCGGTGAAAACCGGTCACATGATCATGATTCCGTTGGCACAGGGCCGTTCTATATCCATCCCTGTGAGCGGGTCTCTGCCGGAGACTTTCAGGGTTCTTTTGTTGTTCAGCAGGATCTGCGCCGAGCCGCCTCCGTCCAGATTGACCGCATTGTACAGACCGATGTCCCTGGCGATCGCTCCGAGTTCCTTCAAAGATGCCCCGCAGCTTTCCTCTCCAGGCACATGTCCCGTCTTTCCGGCGCCCTCCGCCCAGACCAGGACAGGCCTGCCTGAACGGTCCGCACCCAGCATGATGCGCGGTGCCCTGCCCTTTTCAAAGTTCAGCGGATACAGGCATGGCGGAAATACGACAGGTTCCAGATGATAGATGTTGTAGAACCTTGAGACCAGATGATCAGTCATCTGTCCGTTCACCATGACGCTGTTGCCTGCCTGTATGGCAAAAGACACATCCTCAAGCCCCGTGTATTCCACACGGTCACCGGGATGGATATCCGTCCTGTCCGTATGGATCACAAATCCGGACGCGGGAATGATGGTATTGCCTCCGGCATGCACAGCGATGACACGGTCACCGATGATCACGACATCATTGCCTCTGGCAAATGGTGTGCGCCTGCGCTTCGGTCTTTCATAGATCGTGCCTTTGATGCTGATGGAGATGTTCTTCAGACCCATTTGTCTGACCGATACATTTCCCCGTTTATCAACGATCAGTGCTTCCCGCTCATACAGCGGCGGATTCAGGATCTTCCCGTCCTTAACCATAAGTCCGAGCGGCGTTCCGAATACATCATACGGAGAGTCCCCGTCCAGTACATCAAAGGTAAAGAATGACGCATTGACCTTGCAGGAAGCTTCCGGATAACAGCCGCTCAGGAAACCGGTACTGCGGTATGGAATGATGCGGCGCACAGAGAGCCTTCCCCGTTCGATCCTGAGAAAGCCGCGTTCCTCGAGCTGTTTCAGGAACAGCTTTGTTTCCGGGGCGTTCCAGTGCTTCCGCAGCCAGATGCCGGCTGCTGTATGCCTGTCTTTGATCCCGGGGACTGTGAACGGCAGTTCCATATCATCCGGGATATGGAACAGCACCAGCTCTCCGAAGATCATCGGGGCGACCCGGATCATCTGATACCTGTATACATCGCACATTGCCTGAAAGGCTTCCGGCGTGATCTTTGGCGTGAAGAACTGCAGGTCGCTCCACTTGTCTGTCCGCACGATCTGTACGCGCTGGAATTCCCCGTTGTCATATGTATATGTCCTGATCTCTGTTTCCATCATGACTTCTTTCCGTGGAACAGCTGTTCTGCCTTTTTGCGTTCTTCCAGTGACTTCTTCATGGCGGCTGTCATCTGCTTCAGGGCAGCGATCAGTGTCTGATTGGTCTCATGGAACATGGCGGGTGATGCTTCAGTGTCATAGGAGTATCCCATGGACAGCACAAGTCTCTGCTTCCACAACGGGAATGCATTGGCATTCAGCCTCCGCAGATTCTCAGCCATCAGTTCATCACTGTTCATGACCGTACGGATATAGGAAGCCGTCTGGATCGGCAGCTGTCTGGTAACGCTGAGGTCATACAGCTTCCGTTCCAGTCTGGCACATGCGTCCTTATAATCAGCCGCAGCGATCACATCGATCTGTGAGCCGGAATGCTTTGCCTGTTCAGCCAGCTCCGTCAGTGTTTCTGCGCGGGAGCGGTTAATGCACAGCTTGCCCGCATAGATATACATATCGAATTCCTTCACTGTATCCAGACAGGACTCATAGTGTTTTCGCAGCAGGTTCATATGCCTCAGCAAAGAACTTCTGTGTATCTCCAGCCTTCTGGCTGTTTCGGAAGCCTGCAGTTCCACCTTGTCATACAGTGACTTCACTGTTTTGTTCAGTTTATCTCTCTGATCAAAATCCCGTTCAAACTGTTCCAGTACAACGATGAGCTTGCTGAGATCCTGAGAGATCTCTTCCAGATCATGATCGGGAATGGAACGGAGCGCGGAATCCGCAAAAGATGACACCTTCTTCTGGGCAGCTGATCCATACTGCAGGATCATCGTGCTGTTGGTCACATCGATCGCTTCAGAAAAAGACTCTGCGTATGCTTTATCAGCTTCCGTAAGTGTCTTCAGTCCGCCTGCAGTACCTTCTGTCTGCAGTGATAATTGTATTTCACCCATAAGCAATGATCTCCACAACGGAATTATACTTGTTTTCACTGCGAAAGAAAAAGACCTTCCGTGCGGAAGATCTTAAGAGCACTTAGGGCTCTGATTCCTGCAGAGTCTGCAGTTTCTGTTATTCAGCAATGAAGGATGCGATATACTCGGTGTTTTCCGGTGTGCTGATGCCCGGGTCATTGACCGCCCAGCTGCCGTGCAGTCCTGCCTCTTTGCGTGCCAGGTCAAAATGGCACATGGCAATGCCCATATCCAGTTTCTGCATGTCGGACTTCTCTGTCACATAACCCTTGTTATGCCGTTCATAGAAGTGCACTGCACCATCTCTGACAACGACTCTCCAGGGCTGTTTGTTGACTGCGGAAGGCGCTGCCTGCACTGTCTGCAGAGGCATCAGATACTGTCCGGCGTCCGTTTCTGTCAGCGGACACCCGAATGAGTCACGGAAGAACAGTTCCATGAACGGCATTCTGCTGTCTGCCTTGACGCCCTTGCGCATGAGCGTTTCCTTAAGCGACATCTTCCTTGCAGGATATCCGACCGGCGTTACTGCAGGCATGATCTCATTCTCCTGCAGATCCATCTTTGCCTCAAAAGCTTTGCGGTCCATCGTTCCGCCGATCCATACGCTGCCAAGTCCCTGTTCCAGCATATACAGCATCGCTTCTTCCAGCACATACCCGAACATGACCTCGGACATCGGCTCCGTATATCTGCACTTGCCGGCAATATACAGATCTGTTCCCGAGATGACGGGAGAGCTCATATTGTCCAGCAGTCTGAATTCCATGAATGCCGCAAAAGGCATCTGTGCCGTATTCAGACGTTCCATCAGTTCATCCAGGACAGCCTGGTCCGGTCTTCTGCCGTCAAATGTCCTGAAGCTTCTGCGTTTTTCTGTCAGTTCTTTGATCATAG
>CAMOPG010000079.1:0-11526 GCA_946622165.1 uncultured Erysipelotrichaceae bacterium | reverse complement strand
TCGTGCTTCCCCAATATCTGACATCAGTCAGCAGACTGATGTTTTATCACTGTGTATCACTTGAAGAAGTGATCCTTCCTCCTGCCTGCCGTACGATCGGGAAATCGGCATTTGAAAAGTGTTATTCGCTGAAAGAACTTCATCTTCCTGAAACGGTCAGAACACTGGAAGACAATGCGTTTGATGACTGTATCGGTCTGCAGAAGCTGGACCTGCCCGCATCACTTGAAACGATCGGCGATCATGCGTTCTTCAACTGCGGTGCACTTCGAAAGCTTGTGATCGGCTCAAACATCCGGTCCATCGGAACCGGGGCGTTTGAAACCGGAGGCCGGATCAGTGTCAGTATCATGTCGGATCTGCAGCTTCATTCTTCCATGTTTGAAACAAACTGGAACATGAACTGGAACTTCGGCGTAAACAGGCATTACAACGGCAGGAATGAAGATAATTATCAGCTGTTTGATTCCTATCTGGAAAACGTTCAGTTTCATGAGTGGAAACCGACTGCCGTGATCGTTCTGCTCGTCAACTATCTGGAAACATATGATCTGCATCAGGATCATAGCGCATATGATGAAAAGCTTCGGGAGAACATGGATGCATGCCTGGAATTCATGATCCCGAATCATCGTAATACCGCACTTGAAACAGGGGTCAGGAAACATCTGATCACCAAAGAAACATTACAGCCGTATTTTCCCCGAATCAAAGACCGTGAACTTAGGATCCGCCTGATGGATGAACTGTCGGATGCGGAACAGACGAATACGCTTGATGATCTTCTGAAACTATTGTGAGAGGAATTCATGGACCGTGAACTGATCGAAATCAGTGAAGAGATTTTCCGGAATATCATTTCCAGGCTGACGCTGCATCTGCGCTTTATGGACATCGCGATCGACCGCTATGAATTTATTCCGGATACATTTTCCTTTGAATGCGACGGAAGGTTTTTTCACTATAATCCGATCACCGTGATCAAGATATTCAAAAATGACCCTAACAAACTGACGAGGGGATATTTTCATACGGTCCTTCACAGCATATTCCAGCACCCGTTCCTTGCCGGACAGTATAACCAGTCGTGCTGGGATATTGCATGTGATATTGCTGTGGAAAACCTGATCCTTGAGTTTGATCTGGACTGTATGCGCCTGGACACAGACATAGATCAGAAGAAACAGATCGATAAGATCAGAGAGGCGGTCGGTCTGCTGACAGCACAGAAGATCTATCACTACCTGAAAGACGAACTGACGGGTGATGAACGGAAGCTTCTGAAACAGGCATTTCAGTTTGATGATCATACATCCTGGTACCAGATCAGACAGGTTGAAAGCTCTTCTGAACAGCTGTTCGGTGATGAGACACATGATAACCCGTCCAAAGCGACCAACAACCGATTTGATAAAGCCTCGCATGACGACGGCAGTGCTGACGGGCAGAAGGAAGCGTCCGACGAAGAAGCACTGATCGAGCAGATGAAGAATACGATGAAGGACTGGCAGGAGATCTCGGAAAAGATCGAACTGGACCTTGAAACGTTCCATAAAGAATACGGTGACAAATACGAGACACTGGTGCAGTCTCTGGAAAAGCTGCATAAAGAAAAATACAGTTACGAACAGTTCCTGCAGAAATTCATGGTGATCGGCGAGAAGATGATGATCAATGATGATGAGTTTGATTACATCTTCTACACATACGGACTGAAACTGTACGGGAATCTGCCGCTGATCGAACCATTGGAATACAAAGAGACCAGGGCACTGAAAGAGCTGGTCATTGCCATCGACACATCCGGCTCCGTACAGGGTGATATGGTCCAGGGCTTCCTGCAGAAGACATACAACATTCTCTCTCAGACAGAACAGTTCTTCTCCAGGTATTGCGTGCGCATCATACAGTGCGACATGCAGATCCGGGATGAAGCAGTGATCACATCGGCATTTGAATTTGAAGACTATATTGAGCATGTTCAGATCCTCGGTCTGGGCGGAACGGATTTCAGACCGGTATTTGACTATATCAGCGACAAACTAAGAAACAACGAGATCACGGAACTCGGCGGTCTGATCTATTTCACGGACGGCGATGGTGTTTACCCGAAGAAACAGCCGGATTTCCGTACGGCATTTGTTTTCCTGGAAGGAAACAAAGATGTGACAGTACCGCCATGGGCGATCAAATACAACATCGATGAAGACACGATCAAAGGAGAATTCTGATGGATATCAAGCAGGCAAAAAAACAGATCAAGAATGCGGTAATCGCCTACTGCACCAGAAACGAGTACGGAGAGTTCAGGATCCCCGTGTCCAAACAGAGACCGGTGTTTCTGATCGGTGCTCCGGGAATCGGAAAAACAGCGATCGTGGAACAGATCGCGAAGGAACTGGATCTGGCATTTGTTTCCTATTCCATGACACACCATACACGTCAGAGTGCCCTTGGACTTCCTTTCATCGCAGACCAGGAATATGAAGGTACCGCGTACAAGGTTTCTGAATACACGATGTCCGAGATCATTGCGTCAGTCTATGATGAGATGAAACGGACCGGCAAAAAGGACGGCATCCTGTTCCTTGATGAGATCAACTGTGTATCCGAGACACTGGCACCAAGCATGCTGCAGTTCCTGCAGTACAAGACATTCGGAAGGCATCAGATCCCTGCCGGATGGATCGTTGTAACGGCAGGCAATCCGCCTGCATACAACCGTTCTGTCAGGGAATTCGATGTTGCCATGCTGGACAGACTGAAGAAGATCGAAGTAGAACCTGATTTCGAGGCATGGAAGGAATTCGCGGTCGAGACACATGTGCATCCGTCGGTACTTTCATACCTGACGATCAAGCCGAATCATTTCTATTCCATCACCTCATCTGTGGACGGCATGCAGTTTGTTACGGCAAGAGGCTGGGATGACCTGAGCCAGATGATCATGCTGTATGAGATAAACGGCCTGGAAGCGGATATCGACCTGTTCGGACAGTATCTGCAGGATGAAAAGATCGCGAAGGATTTTGCGAACTATTATGCGCTGTTTAGGAAATACCAGTCTGATTATCAGATCGGTGCGATCCTGGACGGCACGGCAGAACAGGAGATCAAAGACCGCGCATCTGCTGCGAAGTTTGATGAACGTCTCTCACTGCTGTCACTTCTGCTGTCGCAGCTGAATGATGATATCTCACCTGTTGTACATAGAGGCGCTTCCTTGAAGGCAGTCCTCAAGAGCATGACATCCGGAGCGGAAGATACAGGAGCACAGCTGAGACAACAGGTAGAAGCATACATGGAACAGGCTCAGAAAACAGACGGACGGGACAACCGGGATACAGCGCTGGATACCATGATGGTGTACCGGAAGCTTCTGTATGCCTATGAAGCAGATCCGAAAAAGGAAACAGTCAGGGACGTTCTGAAGAATGAAGTTTCATCCTATAACACAAAGGTGATCAGGTGCCAGGAAGAACTTGACAATGCCTTCCGGTTCCTGGAGGAAACACTCGGCAGCGGACAGGAAATGCTGATATTTGTTACAGAGCTTTCCATCAATCCGATCACTTCACAGTTCATATTTGAACACGGCTGTGAGAAATACTATGAGCACAATAAACGCCTGATGTTTGAAAACAAACAGGACGAACTTGCTAAAAGGATCGATGCACTGCACCTCAGTGAAGTCGAATCGACCATATCATGATAGACTGAGTTCAGAAGGAAAAAGGAGGAACAAATGGACAAGAAACCTATCAAAATCGTAACGATCGGCGGCGGCAGCAGCTACACACCGGAACTGATGGAAGGCTTTATCAAGAGATATGATCAGGTTCCTATCAGAGAGATCTGGCTTTGCGACATTGAAGACGGAAGAGAAAAGCTTGAGATCGTCGGCGCAATGGCACAGCGTATGTGGGATGCGACACCGTACGGCGTTAAAGTTCATCTGACACTCGACAGAAGAGAAGCACTTCCCGGCGCAGACTTTGTTACAACACAGTTCCGTGTCGGTCTGCTGAATGCACGAATCAAGGATGAGAGGATCCCTCTGTCCTACGGCATGCTCGGCCAGGAAACAAACGGAGCAGGCGGTATGTTCAAAGCATTCAGAACGATCCCTGTGATCCTGGGCATTATTGAAGACATGAAAGAGCTCTGCCCTGATGCCTGGCTGATCAACTTCACAAACCCGTCCGGAATGGTTACGGAAGCAGCGATCAAATGGGGCGGCTGGAAGAAGACTGTCGGTCTCTGCAACGTTCCTGTCGGAGCACTGATGAAGGAACCTCCTCAGTTCGGACTGACAGAGCGTGAATGCATTCATCAGTTTGCCGGTCTGAATCACTTCCACTGGCATAAAGTTACAGATGCCAAAGGAAATGATCTGACAGACAAGATCATCAGCAACATGTATGATCCGACTGTTGATGATGGTACACCTGCAAATATTTTCCAGTGCAAGTTCCTGGAAGATCATCTGAGACAGATCCAGCTGATCCCCTGCGGTTATCACAGATACTACTATATGCATGATGAAATGCTGAAGCATACGATTGAAGAATTCAATACGGTCGGCACACGTGCTCAGCAGGTCAAGCAGACAGAAGCAGAACTGTTCGAACTGTATAAGGATCCGAATCTGAACTACAAACCGGAACAGCTTTCCAAGCGCGGCGGAGCTCATTACTCCGATGCGGCATGCGAATGCATCAACTCCATCTACAATGACACAAGAAGACACATGGTCGTTTCCACACAGAACAACGGAGCGATCAGAGACCTGCCGGATGACTGCATCGTTGAAGTCTCCTCGATCATCACAGGCAAAGGCCCGATCCCGATGGCATGGGGCAAATTCGCACCGAGTGAAAGAGGCTGGCTGCAGCTGATGAAGGCTATGGAAGAATGCGTCATCGAAGCAGCGATCACAGGCAACTACCGTCTTGCGCTTGCAGCATTTGAAATGAACCCGATGGTTGAACACGGACATGTTGCACAGACTGTTCTTGATGAACTGCTGGTTGCACATGAGAAGTATCTGCCTCAGTTCGCTGATAAGATCGCAGAACTCAAGGCTAAAGGCGTCATGCCGAAGGATCCGGTCGTCCGTGATCTGATGGCACAGGGCCTGTAAGCATCTGAAAAACATTAAACGAAACAGCAGAGGACGACTCCGTAATGGCAGCGTTCTCTGCTTTTCTTTGCCTGCAGGTGTATGGCGTGAATGTGCGTGTCTGCGGAGCGGCTCTTGTTCATTTGTTTCATCGTTATCTTAATTGGGTATTTTTCAGGTATTTCCCGGGAAAATATGTAAAATAATGTGCGGAGGATGTGTTGATATGATCGAACTTGGACCGTTATTCAGGCTTCAGTTCCTGATGTTTGCAGAGATGGCCGCAGGCTGGGCTCTTTGCAGAACAGGCGTTCTGAAGCCGAAGGACAGGAAAATACTGTCTGCACTCGTTGTAAATCTGATGCTGCCATGCAATATCATTGCAGCGTTTGATATGGAAATGAGCGGAGACCTGATCAAACAGTTTATGACGATACTGATCATTTCCATTCTGATCCAGGTCCTCTGTTCGATCGTTGCGGCTCATGCATACAACCATGAACAGCCGGCTGTCAAAAAAGTACTGCAGTACGCGACAGTCTGTTCCAACTCCGGCTTCCTTGGCAATGCAGTAGCCGAATGTGTATACGGTACGATGGGACTGGCACTGGGGCAGATCTATCTGATCCCGCAGCGCATCATCATGTGGTCTGCCGGCATCTCGTATTTTACGGAAGGCACAAGCAGAAAAGACGTGATCCTGCGCATTCTGAAGCACCCATGCATTATTGCCGTGGAGCTTGGTCTCTTGAGAATGATATTCCGGATCCCTGTACCCATGGCTGTGAATTCCGTATTGACAAGTCTGGGCAGGTGCTCGACACCTCTGATCATGCTGTTTCTGGGAATGATCCTGGCAGAAACCGGCATCGGAAACATGATCACAAAGCGCAATCTTGGTTTCAGCGTGATCCGTCTTGTACTGCTGCCAATGGCTGTACTTGCCGGATGCTGGCTGGCGCATATCGATCCGGTCACGGCGGGGCTGTCAGTCCTGCTGACCGCAATGCCGGCAGGAAGCACAACAGCCGTGCTTGCCGAACAGTATAACGGAGACACGGAGTTTGCCGCGAATTGTGTCGTTCTGACTACACTGCTGTCGATCGCTGTTCTGCCTTTATGGGTGATCCTTCTGCAGAAGCTGCTGGGGGCTTGAGTATTTATCAAAGATGAAAAGAATGCCGGATCATGCCCGGCATTTTTACATATCAGATCGTTTGTTCAGCGTATGTATGTGACTTTGTTGCCTCTGCGTTCCAAAGGCTTTCTGTTCGGCAGACCGTCTTCTGTGTCAGGATAGCCAAGACACAGCGCACCGTATACAAGCTCTCCTTCTTCCAGGCCAAGAGCCTTCAGATATGGAAGGATGACTTCATTTTCATTGAGCCATTTCAGCTGATTGATCCAGCAGCTTCCGAGGTCCAGTTCATTCGCTTCCAGATACATGTTTTCCAGTGCACAGGAACAATCAGCGATATTGTTGGAATAGCTTTTCTGGTTTGCTGTCAGGATCAGAACAGGGGCATTGTAATGGAAAACATAGCCGCCTGCTTTTGATCTGAGGATCGAATTTGCCATGGAACGGTACATGTTTTCCGTGACTTCCATTTTGGCAAATTCTCTCTGCACCATATCAGCCAAAGTGTTCAGAACTTCTTTGTTTTCAATGACCAGGAAGTGCACGGACTGACTGTTTCCGCCGCTCGGTGCATATCTGCCTGCCTGCAGGATCTGATCCAGCTTTTCTTCTTCGACCGGGATGTCTTTGAACTGTCTTGTGCTTCTGCGCGTCATGATCGCTTCATATACATTCATATGGTTGCTCTGCTCCTTGCTGACTCCATTATGCCAAATCATCTGCAGGTCGGGTTACATGATGCCCTGAAATGATGGTAAAGTAGTACCGGGCAGTTAAGTTATGACAATAAAGAGGGTGTAATTATGGGTGAATTTTTAAAGCCGGAAGATTATGTGGAACCGGCATGTCCGCTTTGCGATGATCCGTACAAGGTACAAAGCATACCGCAGCAGCGCATCATCGAAAAAATGGACGAATACATGAGCAGAAGAGATTATGCAGGTGCTGAAAAACATCTTTTGTACTGGCTGGAAGAGGCGAAGATGAACCGTGATCTCAGAGGGGAACTGATGCTGAGGAACGAACTGATCGGGCACTACCGGAAAGTACAGAACAAGGAAAAAGCATTTGAAAATATTGATGCGGCACTGCAGCTGCTTCAGGATCTTGATTTTGAAGGGACGATCAGCTCCGGAACGACCTATGTGAACAGTGCCACAGCCTGCAATGCGTTCGGAGATAATGAACGTTCACTCAGGCTGTTTGAAAAAGCAAAAGCTGTTTACGAGTCTGCTCCCGGTGTTCAGCCTGCACTGATGGGCGGTCTGTACAACAATATGGCACTGACATGTGCTGCTTTGGGAAAGTACAAGGAGGCGATGGCGCTGTACCAGCAGGCCTCGGAAGCCATGTCCAGGGTTGAGAGCGGAGAACTGGAACAGGCGATCACATGCCTGAATATGGCAGACACACTGGAAAAGATGTCAGGCATGGAACAGAATGAAAACCGGATCTATGAACTCCTGGATCAGGCGTACGATCTGCTGAAGGAATCCCATGGAGCAGATGAAGGGTATTATGCATTTGTACTGGAAAAGTGCGCACCGACATTTGCTTACTTCGGATATTTTATGGCGGCAGAAGAACTGGAACAGAAAGCGGCGGAGATCTATGCGCGGGCTTGAGCTTTCCAGAGCATATTTTGAACAGTACGGAAGACCGATGCTGGAGGAACAGTTTCCGGAGGTCCTGCCGTATCTGGCGGCAGGTCTGTGCGGGAGCGGATCAGAGTGCTTCGGCTATGATGATGATATTTCGGCAGATCATGATTTTGAGCCTGGCTTCTGCCTGTTTCTTCCGGGTGAGGGGATCGTAGACAGGCGTACGGCATTTCTGCTGGAACGCGCATATGCAAAGCTTCCGAAAGAATTTATGGGGTATCAGCGTTCTCTCATGAATCCTGTCGGAGGGGCAAGGCACGGGGTACTGAGAACTGCTGACTTTTTCCGAGACAAAACAGGCGATGAAAAAGGTCTGCTGACACTGGAAGAATGGCTGAGGATCCCGGAAGAATCCCTGGCAGAGGCAGTCAACGGGGAGATATGGTTTGATAACTACGGAGAGGTGACGGAGATCAGGCAGTCGCTTATCTCTTTTCCGGAGGATATCCGTTTGAAGAAGCTTGCGGGACACCTGCTGCTCATGGGACAGTCAGGGCAGTATAACTATCAAAGATGCATGAAGCATGGTGAACAGGGCGCTGCCCAGCTGGCTGTGTATGAATTTGTGAAAAGTGCCATGGAAGTGATCTTTCTGCTGAACAGAAGATATCAGCCGTATTACAAATGGAGCTTCCGTGCATTAAGAGCGCTTCCTGTGCTTTCTCTGGAAGCTGAACTGTTTGAGTATCTGCTGACGACCGATAATGATGGAGATATGAGTGAAGAAAAGTATAATGTCATGGAGGGCATTGCGTCTGACGTGATCGATGTACTGAAAGATCAGAAACTGAGCGAAGCGATCTGCTCGGATCTGGAGAAACACGCATATTCGGTCAATGACGGAATACAGGACCATGTTGTGAGAAATCTGCATATTCTTGCGGCGGTCTGAAGGAGGAGACATGAAAATACACGGGCTTCAGAAAATGACACTGCTGGATTTTCCGGGCAGAGTCGCCTGTACGGTATTCACGGGATTCTGTGATATGAGATGCCCGTTCTGCCACAACTATGAGCTTGTTGACGGAACGGCTCCGGCGATCATGACATCGGATGAACTGTTTTCCTTTCTGTCAAAGCGAAAAGGTCTTCTGGATGGAGTTGCGATCACAGGCGGTGAACCTTGTCTGAATGAAGAACTTCCCGATCTTCTGCGGACGATCCGTGAGATGGGGTTCCAGACGAAACTGGATACCAACGGGAATCATCCGGAGATGCTGAAGCGGATCCTGGATGAGGGACTGATCGATTATGCTGCGATGGATGTGAAAAACAGCCGGGCAAAATATGCAGTGACGATCGGATTGAACAGGTTTGACACAAAAAACATCGAAGAAAGCATCGATCTGCTGAAACACGCGGATATTGATTATGAATTCCGTACAACAGTCGTGCATGAGCTTCATGAGGATGCTGATTTTGAAGAGATCGGTCAGATGATCTCGGGGGCGAAGCGCTATTTCCTGCAGTGCTTCACGGACCGTGATACGGTTCCTTTCGGGAATCTGTCTGCACCTTCACCTGAGGATCTGGAACGATATGCGGAAATCGTACGCAAATATGTTCCGGACACACAGATCCGGGGCGTGGAATAACTGAAAAAAATTTTCATTGGTCATTTATATTGCATTTTCAATACACAGGTCATAGAATAGTTTTCGAAAAGGTTGGATTTCCAACCATTATCAAAAATTATTCTTTTTTATTCACTATAAGGGGGTCATAGTATGTATCAGGTAGTAAAAAGAGATGGTAAAATTGTAGATTTTCAGATCGATAAGATCTGTGCAGCTATAACCAAAGCGTTTGAAGCGCTTGGAAAGCCGTATCATCCGAGTGTGATCGAGCGTATTGCACTGCGCGTAACGGCTGATTTTGAAAATAAGATCGTCGATGATAAGATCTCAGTAGAAGAGATCCAGGACAGTGTTGAAAAGGAACTTTCCGCTTCCGGCTACGCTGATGTTGCGAAAGCATACATCCTGTACCGCAGACAGCGTGAAAAGGTACGTAATGTCAATTCCGCTCTGGTCAACTACAAGGATATCGTAGATAACTATCTGCAGATCAATGACTGGCGTGTTAAGGAAAACTCCACTGTTACATATTCTGTCGGCGGTCTGATCCTTTCCAACTCCGGTGCGATCACTGCAAACTACTGGCTGAGCGAAGTTTATGATGATGAGATCGCAGAAGCACACCGCAGTGCAGCGATCCATATCCATGACCTGAGCATGCTGACGGGATACTGCGCAGGCTGGAGCCTGAAGCAGCTGATCCAGGAAGGTCTGGGCGGCGTTCCGGGCAAGATCACATCTTCTCCGGCAAAGCATCTTTCCACACTGTGCAACCAGATGGTCAACTTCCTGGGAATCATGCAGAATGAATGGGCAGGCGCTCAGGCATTCTCCTCCTTTGATACATATCTGGCTCCCTTTGTTAAGGTTGACAACCTGACACAGGATCAGGTCAAACAGTGTGTTCAGTCATTTGTTTACGGTGTCAATACACCGAGCCGCTGGGGCACACAGGCTCCGTTCTCCAACATTACGCTGGACTGGACGGTTCCGAACGATCTGAAGAACCTGCCTGCAATTATCGGCGGAAAAGAAATGGACTTCACATATGGTGAATGCCAGAAGGAAATGGATATGGTCAATAAGGCATTCATCGAGATCATGATCGAAGGTGATGCGAACGGCCGCGGCTTCCAGTATCCGATCCCCACATACTCCATTACACGTGACTTTGACTGGAGTGAAACAGAAAACAATAAGCTTCTGTTTGAAATGACAGCGAAATACGGAACACCGTATTTCTCCAACTATATCAACTCCGATATGGAACCGAGCGATGTCCGTTCCATGTGCTGCCGTCTCCGTCTTGACCTGCGTGAACTGAGAAAGAAGTCCGGCGGATTCTTCGGTTCCGGTGAGTCCACAGGTTCCATCGGCGTTGTTACCATCAACATGCCGAGAATCGCTTATCTGTCAAAGACAGCAGAAGAATTCTATACACGTCTTGACAATCTGATGGATATCGCTGCAAGAAGCCTGAATACAAAGCGTACCGTTATTACTAAACTGCTTGACCAGGGTCTGTATCCGTACACAAGAAGATATCTCGGAACATTCAACAACCACTTCTCAACGATCGGTCTGATCGGTATGAACGAAGTCGGTCTGAATGCAGCATGGCTCAGAGCAGATCTGACTGATCCGAAGACACAGCGCTTCACACGCGATGTCCTGAACCACATGCGTGAACGTCTGTCCGACTATCAGGAAAAATACGGCGACCTCTTCAACCTTGAAGCAACACCTGCTGAGTCAACGACATACCGTTTCGCTAAACATGATAAGGAACAGTATCCTGATATCATCACAGCAAACATGAACGGCACACCGTACTACACGAACTCTTCACATCTGCCTGTAGGATTTACAGAAGATGTATTCTCCGCACTTGATATCCAGGACGACCTTCAGACGCTCTATACATCCGGTACAGTCTTCCACGCATTCCTCGGTGAGAAGCTGCCTGACTGGAAAGCAGCTGCTGCGCTGGTCCGCAAGATCGCTGAGAACTATAAGCTTCCGTATTAC
>CAMOPG010000078.1:0-11534 GCA_946622165.1 uncultured Erysipelotrichaceae bacterium | reverse complement strand
CTGCATCGTAACACCCGGTATCCGTCTGGCAGACGATAATGTGAATGACCAGAAGCGTGTTGCAACACCTGCATACGCAAAAGAGCAGGGGTCTTCAATGCTTGTTGTCGGCCGTTCCATTACCGGAGCTGCTGATCCGAAGGAAACATATGAATTGATTGAAGGGATGATGAACTGATGCAGGAATACAAAAAGGAATTTACTGAATTCATGCTGGAGTGCCAGGCACTGAAATTCGGAGACTTTACATTAAAATCAGGAAGAAAATCACCGTTCTTTATGAATGCAGGAGCTTATGTCACAGGCAGACAGCTCCATGACCTGGCATGCTATTACGCACGTGCGATCCACGACAGATTCGGTCTTGAATTTGACGTGCTTTTCGGACCTGCTTACAAGGGAATTCCCCTGGCAGTAGCAACTGCAATGGCAATCTATGAACTGTACGGCAAGGAAGTCCGTTACTGCACAAATCGTAAAGAAGTCAAGGATCATGGCGATACAGGTATTCTCCTCGGTTCTAAACTGAAGGATGGTGACAGAGTCGTTATGATCGAAGATGTCACTACATCCGGCAAGTCCATGGAAGAGACTGTCCCGATCGTCAGAGCTCAGGCAGACGTGAAGATCGTCGGACTGATGGTCTCTCTTGACCGTCATGAAAGAGGCAAGGGAACCACAACTGCACTCAAAGAAGTTGCTGAACTGTACGGCTTTGAGACAGCTGCAATCGTTTCGATGCCTGAAGTCGTTGAGATCCTTCAGGAGAAGGGTATGCTGGATGACGATCTGAATGAGCGCCTCAAAGCATATTACGCCCTTTACGGTGCAGAAGAATAACACATTAAGATCACCAGAAACGGGATTTCTGTCATACATGAACAGTGATCCCGTTCTTCTCTTCGGCCGTAGGAAAAAGCCGCTCTGAACACGAATCTCATGCTCAAGATTTGCACCGAAAGATATCGAAATATATTTACGCATGATGCCGGTTGTGCTATTCTATTAATCGGCATCTTTTTATGCGGGTTTTTACGCGTGAAGATGTACTTCTCACACAGCGGATTCGCTGTCCCGTGCCTGATGAGGAATCAAATAGCCTGCTTCAGGTTGACGGCGTTCGAAACTGTGGCGGAAAACAACGGAAAGTGAGGTAAATAAAAAATGACTGTTGTTTCTATGAGGAAAATGCTGGAGAACGGAGTTCACTTCGGTCACCAGACAAGAAAATGGAATCCGAAGTACCGTCCCTACATCTACACATCCAAGAACGGTGTGTACATCATCGACCTGGCAAAGACACAGGAACAGCTTGATGTAGCTTATGCTGCACTGAAAGAACTGACAGAAAACGGCGGAAAAGTGCTGTTTGTCGGTACAAAGAAGCAGGCTCAGGCTGCTGTTCTGGAAGAAGCACTCCGTTCCGGAAGCTTCTATGTAAACCAGAGATGGCTGGGCGGAACACTGACAAACTTCCGTACGATCCAGAAATCCATCAAGAAGCTTGTTGACATCGAAGAGATGGAAGCAAACGGTACACTGTCTGTTTACACAAAGAAAGAACAGAGCCAGATGCTCAAGAAGAAGGAACGTCTGGACAACTTCCTTGGCGGTATCAAGGAAATGAAGAAGCTCCCTGATGCAGTATTTGTTGTTGACCCTCTGGAAGAACACAATGCTGTTGCAGAAGCTAAGAAGCTGCACATTCCTGTATTTGCTCTGATCGACACAAATGCAGATCCGAACTCCGTAGACTACCCGATCCCTGCAAACGATGACGCAGTACGTTCCATCAAACTGATGGTCAGCGTAATTGCTGATGCTATCGTTGAAGCAAAGGGCGGTGTCCTGGAAACAGCTTATCAGGAAGAAGAAGCAGAAAATGATATCACAATGAAGGATGTCATGATCAACGTTGAACAGCAGGCTGCTGAATATGAAAGAAAGCGTCGTCAGAGATATGAAGAACGCCGTCAGCAGATGCAGAACCGCAGAGGCGGAAATTTCAACAACAACGGTGAACGCCGTGTCTTCAAGAAGAATGACAATCGTGCACCTCGTCAGGCTGCACCGGCTGCAGAAACAGCTGCTGCACCTGCAGAAGTAAAGAAGGAGGCTTAAATCATGGCTATTACAGCTGCACAGGTAAAAGAATTACGTGAACTGACCGGAGCAGGAATGATGGACTGCAAAAAAGCTCTTGTTGAATGCGAGGGTGATGTTAAGAAGGCTATCGACTGGCTCCGTGAAAAAGGTATTTCCAAAGCTGCCAAGAAAGAGGGCCGCACTGCTGCTGAAGGTCTCTCCAAGGTTGTCGTAAAAGGCAACAGAGCTGCTGTTGTTGAAATCAACTCCGAAACAGACTTCGTTGCTAAGAACGATAAGTTCCTGGCTCTGCTTGACGAAGCAGTCAACGCGATCCTTGACAGCAATGCCAAGACAGTTGATGAAGCTCTGGCACTGACAGTTGGCGAAGGAACACTGAATGATGCTGTTGTCAACGCTACAGCGATCATCGGTGAAAAGATCAAGCTGCGCCGTTTCGAAATCGTTGAAAAGAATGATGACGAGATCTTCGGAACTTACATGCACAACGGCGGTCAGATCTCTGCTCTGACAGTTGTTAAGGGAACACAGGATGCTCAGATTGCCAAGAACATGGCAATGCAGGTTGCTTCCATGACACCGACATATGTATCCCGCAAGGATATGCCGGCTGACATCGTTGAACATGAGCGTCAGATCCAGACAGAACTGGTCAACAATGACGAAACACTGGCTAACAAGCCTGAAAAGGTCAAGGCTGGTATCGTTGAAGGCCGTCTGTCCAAGTCCCTCCAGGAAATGTGCCTGGTTGATCAGATCTTCTTCCTGAATCAGGATCAGAAGTGCGGACAGTACCTCAAGGAAAACGGTGCTGAAGTAGTTAAATTCGTACGCTACAAGGTTGGTGAAGGAATCGAAAAGAGAGTTGATGACTTCGCTGCTGAAGTAGCTGCAATGGCTAAGTAATCATCATTTACCGAAAACGGAACCTCAGGCATGCCTGAGGTTTTCTTCTGCTTCAGTCTCAGATTACATATAATGCATATCAGAAAAAAATATTTATAATAACATCTATAGGATAAGGAGAGAAATTATGAAGTCAACAAAGTTACTGATCAGCGCACTTTTGTGCCTTGGATTAGCAGGCTGCGGTTCAAGCAGTTCTTCAACTGAACCGAAAGGTCCTACAGGTGAATATTCCGGAACAGCAGTGGGATTCGGAGGAGACGTAAAGGTTACATTGACGCTCGACAACGGAACCATCACAGAAGCTGTCATCGAAGGTGAACAGGAAACACCTGATGTCGGTCAGGCAGCATTCGAACAGCTTGCAGGACAGCTCAAAGAAGCTAACTCAGCTGAGATCGACGGCGTATCCGGCGCAACATTCACATCAAACGCTGTTAAAGAAGCTGCAGCTG
Organism: uncultured Erysipelotrichaceae bacterium; assembly: GCA_946622165.1. GTDB lineage: Bacteria > Bacillota_I > Bacilli_A > Erysipelotrichales > Erysipelotrichaceae > Bulleidia. Next base: position 8,067 of record CAMOPG010000078.1, on the reverse strand, counting down.
CTGCGCTTGATTCAGCAAAATAGTGATAAAAACGGCCCAGGCCGTTTTCTTTAATCTTCTTTTCTGACAGCTGCTCTGATCCTGAACCGGAACAGCATCTGTTCATTCTTGATCTGTACCCGCAGAAGGTATCCGGTGGTATCGCTGATAAATACGTATCTGTTTTCTTTCGCATAATCCATGAGCGGTTTCAGCATCATCAGATTCATCTGGTCAAGTTTTGATAAAGTGATGATCTGACAGAGACATTTTTCTTTTGGGATGATTACATAATCATTCGTCGGCATCGGAATATGATTTTCGTTGATAACATGCATGTACGTACCAATGCCTGCTTTGATCGGTATGATACGGTCTGTGCACTGTCCGTTCAGGATCTCTTTTGAGATCAGCAGGGTAGGACTTGTGTAAGCATAAATGTCAGGATAAAGTTCAATGGAAGATCTGATATGATCGGAATCATAGAGACCGTAGTAATCAATTTTCTCATCGATCGGATCCAGCAGATAAATATTCTGACCGTTTTCACCAACCTGCAGGATATGACGTTTCTCAAACTCAAGAAGTCTCAGTTCCAGCTCCATCTGAGCCATTTGCTTGCGCAGTTCAGACTGCTCTTCATCGATGATTGAGATCAGTTCGTTTTCGTCATCAGTCATATAGTAGCGGCTGATCATATCCATGCCTATGCTGAAACTGCGGAGCTTCCGCAGATGGATCAGCGTGATGTAGTCTTCAAGATTGTAGCTATAATAACCGTTATGTCCCTGCACCGGTTTCAGCAGTCCTTTGACTCTGTAGGAACGAATCGTTTCTGCATTGATCCCTGTCAGCAGAGATAAATATTTAATGTTCATAAACCGCCCCCGTGCTAGTGATTTGTATTGACCCTGTATCAAGTACAGGGTTTTTAATTATAATACATAATTGTCAAAACTTTGACAATTCATAGGAGGAAAGGAAATGAAGAAATCACTCAAACTGCTTTCTGCTGTCCTGCTCTCCGCTTCTATGGCAGCCTGCTCTTCACAGAGCAATGAACCTGCCCAGGAAGAAGCCGGAAAGTACACAGCAGGAACGTATTCTGCAACTGCTGAAGGTTTTGGCGGTCCAGTAACAGTTACAGTCACAACTGACAAAAATGCTGTTACAGATGTCAAGATCGAAGGCGAAAAAGAAACTCCTACAGTTGGCGGTGCTGCTCTTGAAGAACTGACAAAACAGGTTCTTGAAGCAGGTTCCGGTGAGATCGACGGAGTTTCCGGTGCTACTTTAACATCCAATGCTGTTAAAGAAGCTGCAGCTTCTGCACTGGCACAGGCTGAAGGAAAGACTGAAGAAACATCAGCTGAAGTCAAGGCAGGCACATATACAGGCAAGGGCGAAGGCTACAACGGACCTGTTGAAGTATCTGCTACGATCGATGAAAACGGCAAGCTGACAGGACTGGAAGTTACATCCAGCGGTGAAACAGATCATGTCGGTACAGTCGCATTCGACATCATGATCCCTCAGATGCTTGAAGCTGGCGGTTCCGGTGTTGACAATGTCTCCGGTGCTACTTTCTCAAGCAGAGCTCTGAAGGAAGCTGTAAATGCAGCTGCTGCTGAAGCAGGCGTCAATGCTTCTGAATTCTCCAAGGCAGTTGCTGCTCCGGCTGCAGGCGAACCTGTTGAAGGAACATGGGATGTTGTAGTTGTCGGTGCAGGCGGTGCCGGTATCGCTGCTGCAGCTCAGGCTGCTCAGAACGGAGAAACAGTTCTGGTAATCGAACAGAATGCTGAAGTAGGCGGAAACACGCTGGTTTCCGGCGGACAGTATCAGTCTGTTATGCCTTATCTGGTATGGGATCCTGCAGATCCTGATGCAACAACAGGCACAGGTTTTGACGGAAATACATACAACAAGGTCAAGTCTGTCAACGGATGCATCAACGAACTGAAGACGATCCTGAACTGGAATGAAGCAGAATTCGATGAAGCTTACTATGTTGACAATGAATATGTCATCGGTGATATCAATGAACTCTCCAAGCATGGTGTTCACGCTGATTATCTGCCGATCCTGAAAGAACTGAAGCAGGAGATCACAGCTTATCTTGCATGGGCACAGCCGAAGCTGGATGCAGGAACACCTGAATCCGAACTGACACTGTTCTCCACACTGAATCTCCACAAATTCCAGACATATTACGGCGGTCTGAGACAGTCTGCTGATAAGTCACAGTGGATCTATGGCGACGTTGATCTCGTCAGCCAGTTCATTGATGATGGTCAGGATCTGAAGCCTTGGCTCGAATCCATGGGTTCCACATTCATTGAAGATACACAGCCTACACTGATCGGCGCTCTCTGGTACAGAGAAAATGAATTCATCGGTGCAGAAGTTGATACAGACGGCGATGGAAAGACTGAATCTTACGGCGGACGCTGGGGAACATATTTTGTTGCTCCTATGACAGCTTTCCTGAATGCTAACGAAGAGAACCAGCTGATGAAGCGCACAACAGCTACTGACCTGATCGTTGAAGACGGAAAGGTTACCGGCGTTAAGGCTGAAATGTATGACGGCACACCTGTTACTGCTCATGCAAACAAGGGTGTTATCCTGGCAACAGGCGGCTTTGCAGCAAACATCCAGCTTGTTCTTGATGAGAACATTTACTGGTCACCTGAATATCTGACAAAGAATACACAGACAACAAACCGTTCCTCACTGGTAGGTTCCGGTATTGAAATGGCTCAGGAAGCCGGCGCTGCAGTAACCGGTATGGGCTTCACACAGCTGATGCCGATCTCCTGGGTTGACAATGGCGACCTGGCATTCGGCGGCGGCAACTATGCAGCATGGATCAATCCTTTCACAGGAAAGAGATTCGTAGATGAAGGCTCCGAACGTGATGTTCTGTCACTCGCTGAATTCAGAAACGGTATGGAAGTCAACGGCACAAAGGGTGTCTTCATTGAGATCTACAATGCTGAACAGATGATGCCTGCTCCGAAACAGCTTGATGAAGGCGACTTCGAAGGCAGATACTACAGAGTTCATGCAAATGCTGAAGAGCTTGGCGCTCTGCTCAAAAAAATCGGTGCTGAATGTGATGCTGAAACAGTTATCGATACACTGACCAAATATGACATGGCTGTCATGGGACAGGGTGAATTCGAAGATGCTCCGAAGGCTATCGCTTCCAGAACTGTCGGCAACGTTGAAAAGAACGAAGACGGTACATACAAAGTTGACTCCTATGATCTGGAAAATACACTTGTTACAGTACGTCTGATGGCTCCTTCAACACACCATACAATGGGCGGCGTTGTTGTAGATACAGATCGTCATGTACTCGATGCTGACGGAAATGTGATCGAAGGCCTCTATGCTGCAGGTGAAGTTACAGGCGGTATCCATGGCGGCAACCGTCTGGGCGGAAATGCGATCGTTGAGATCTTTGTATCCGGCCGTACAGCAGCTAATGCTGTAACAGCAGATAATCAGTAATAACAGTTACTGAGTGACTAAAAACATATTATGATGAAAGGGCAGAGAATGATCTGCTCTTTCTTTTAGGGGGTTATATGAAAGTCAACACACTGCCTTTTATTGTACAAAGAGACGGAATGAAGATCCGTTGTACGGCATACCGCAGAAATGACAAGGTATGCACCAAACAGATACCAGTTATCATCTGCCATGGCTTTACTGCTGACCAGCGCAGTACCGCGCCTTATGCCCAGCGTCTTGCAGAACACGGATTCGCTGCTTTTACTTTCGACTTTATCGGCGGCGGATATGAAACGCAGAGTGACGGAACAATGATGGACATGACAGTTCTCACAGAGGTCGAGGATCTGAAAGCTGTGATCAATGAACTGAAGACAAGACCTGCGATCGATATGAACAAACTGGTTCTGATGGGTCTTTCACAGGGCGGTTTTGTGGCCGGACTGACTGCTGCACAGCTGCAGTCCCAGGTCAGCAGACTAATCATGTTCTATCCTGCTGTATGCATCCCTGATGATGCGAGAAAAGGCTCGATGCAGATACTGAGATTTGATCCGGAAAATGTACCTGATGTACTGGAAGCAGGCAGACTGAAGCTTTCCGGTGATTACGCCAGATGTGTCATGCATATGGATGCGCTGAGTGAAGTGTCGAAATACAACGGCAGTGTTCTTCTGGTACATGGAACAGGTGATGCGATCGTCCCGTTCCATTATGCAGAAGACCTGTTTCAAGCTTTCAGCCAAAAAGAAACGGACCAGGAGATCCGGTTCACTGCAATACCTGATGCGCCGCATGGTTTCAGAGATGAATACTTTGAGGAAGCATGCGATGCATTATTAGAGTATCTGGAAGCGTAAAAACTGTTTCTGACAACTGAAATACTTCGTAAAAAACAGGGGTCCATGCCGAATGCTTCATAACCGGTCAAAGTCAGAAAAAAAATAATTGCCCGGTGATATGTCTTTTGATGCATTTGCATGAGATTATTCAAGTGATTCATGTATAATTCAAATGAACAGAAGTTCAAGTTTGCTGATAAAAAGGAGGTCAAGAATGACAGACGGCAGAAAGTATATTCCGATGGAAGAAAGAACGGGAAATGAGTCTATCGTTTATTTCACAAGGGAAATATCTCCTGAAGGAATCAAAAAGGCTTTTGAAAAAGTTAATGGAAACATTACCGGAAAGGTAGCAGTCAAACTGCATACCGGTGAACCGCACGGCCCCAACTTTACACCTGCATCCTGGGTCAAAGAAGTACTGGATACAGAAGAATGCCTGAAAACTGCGACGATCGTAGAAACCAACACATACTATGAAGGCGGCCGCTACACGACTGAAGATCATCTCAAAACACTTGAGATCAACGGCTGGACATTCCGTCCTGTCGATATCATGGATGCTGAGGGAACAGTTACACTGCCTGTAAAAGGCGGCAAATGGTTCACAGAAATGAGCCACGGCAAGACCATGACAGACTATGATTCCATGTTTGTCCTGACACATTTCAAAGGACATACAATGGGCGGCTTCGGCGGATCAAACAAAAACATCGGTATCGGCTGTGCAGACGGCAGAATCGGCAAAAAGTGGATCCATTCTCATGAAGGCGGCGGTATGTGGTCAGTCACAGAAGATGAACTGATGGAAAAGATCACTGAATCCACCAAAGCAACGATCGATTTCTTCGGCAAGAACATTACATATGTTAATGTCATGAGAAATATGTCTGTTGACTGCGACTGTGCAGGTACAGCAGCAGCTCCTGTTGTAACGCCGAACGTCGGTATCCTTGCCTCAACGGATATCTGTGCAATCGATACAGCATGCGTTGATCTGGTTTACGCAATGTGTGAAGAAGATCATCATGACCTGGTTGAACGCATCGAATCCAGACATGGCCACAGACAGCTGAGCTATATGCATGAACTCGGAATGGGCAACAACAGATATATCCTGATCGATCTGGATAATAACGAAGTCAGGATCACACCGAAACAGGCGGTTGAAGGCGTTAAACCTTTCAAACTGATCAAATAATGACAAACAGGCAGATACGGGTTATCTGCCTGTTCTGTTACTGACGCAGTACTTTTTTCATCAGGAATCCTTCACGGATCCCGGTATCGGAAACATACAGCTGCTGTGTATCAAAGATGCGGATGATTTCAAGCATCATATGGATCCCCGGTAGAAATACGGGTATCCGTGCCGGATCAATGATCCTGTGCATTGCATCAGCAGCTTTTTTTTCATTGGTCAGAAGCCGCTGATATAGTTCTCTCACCGTATCAGCATGTATGATGGATCCGCAGTGATACAGATCATTGCAAAGCAGTTTGAATGCTCTTGCAGTGCCGCCGATTGCTATGACTGACTCTGCTTTCACATTGAGCGGAGGATAGCTGCTTCTTGCCTTTATGATCTCGTTGGCGCATTCCTCCGTATCAAGAGGCAGATGTCTCAGCCTTACACAGCCCAGCGGAAAGCTCATGGCAGCTGTTATCTTACGGTTTCTGAAAGAGATCAATTCGGTGGATCCTCCTCCGATATCAAACGCGATCCCATCATGGATATCCGGCCATGACAGCTGTGAACCGTAATAGTCATAAGAGGCTTCTTCCTCTCCGCTCAGTGCACTGACAGAAACGATCTCCCGGAAGCGTTCCAGCATGCTGTGCTGATTGTCGATCCCGCGCCATGGTTCTGTGATAAATGCTTCATATCCTGTGCACTCAGCACTGCGAAGCTTCTCACGGTACATCTGCAATACCTGCAGTGTTTTCTGTATACCTTCTTCGCGCATATGACCATTTTCAATATAATCGATCAGGTGCAGCGGTACAGACTGGTAAGAAGACGGCACGGGTCTGTTTCCGTCCATGATGTAAATGATCAGAACGATCGTGTTCGAGCCGATATCAATGATTCCATAACGTTCCATGACCGTACCTCCGAATATATCATAGCGAAATACACTGAAAAATACACACCAGCAATTCTCAGATGATATAATAGTTCAGAAGACGGAGGATATTAATCATGTATAAGCGTGTGCTTTTGAAACTCAGCGGTGAGGCTCTTTCAGGGAGCGAAAAAAACTTTGACACCGCTGTGCTGAAAGATCTGGCACAGGAAATTAAAGAAGTAGTCGATCTTGGCGTACAGGTAGCAATCGTTGTCGGCGGCGGAAATTTCATCCGCGGCAAGACACTGGAACAGATCGGCATGGATCGTGTACAGGGCGACTACATGGGAATGCTTGCAACGATCATCAATGCGCTTGCGATTCAGGGTTCTCTTGAATCTGAAGGTGTTGATACACGTGTTCAGACATCGATTGACATGCCTAAAATTGCAGAACCGTTCATTCAGAGAAGAGCGATCAGGCACCTGGAAAAGGGCAGAGTCGTAATATTCGGCGGCGGAACCGGAAGCCCGTATTTCTCAACCGATACAACAGCAGCATTGAGAGCTTCCGAGATCAAAGCAGATGTCATTCTGATGGCGAAAAACGGTGTTGACGGCGTATATTCAGCAGATCCGAAAAAAGATCCGACAGCTGTGAAATATGACAGCCTGACATATATGGATCTTCTGAACCAGGGCCTGCAGGTAATGGATTCCACAGCAACAAGTATGTGCATGGATAATCATATGCAGCTGATCGTGTTCAATATGAATGAGCGCGGCAATATCGTTAAGGCAGTCAGCGGAGACAATATCGGAACAGTGATCAAATAAGGAGGAAAGGATCATATGACATATCAGATAGTAGATAACAGCAGCGAAAAAATGCAGAAAGCAATCAGCCACTTCAAAGAAGATCTGAATACGATCCGTACAGGTATGGCAAATGCAAACATGCTTGACAGAGTCAATGTAGATTACTACGGATCACCAACACCTCTGAAACAGATTGCCAGTGTTTCAGTACAGGAAGGCCGTACGCTTGTAATCAAGCCGTTTGATCCGTCCAGCCTGAAGAATATTGAAAAAGCATGCAATATGGCTGATCTCGGCATCGCACCGCAGAATGACGGTTCTGTTATTCGTCTGACAGTTCCTCAGCTGACAGGTGACACAAGAAAAGAAATGTCCAAGAAGGTCGGAAAGATGGCTGAAGAAGCAAAAGTTCAGGTCAGAAATATCAGACGTGATGCTAACCAGGCTATCAAAAATGACAAGACAATGGACGAAGATGTTCAGAAGGATGCTCAGAATGAGATCCAGAAACTGACAGACAAATTCATCAAACAGATCGATGAAATGTCTGACAAAAAGACAAAGGAAGTCCTCAAAGTATAATCACACTGGAATCACAGAGAAATCTGTGATTTTTTTGCGGCAGCTCGTCCTTCAGCATAACAATGCCTGCATTGTACATACCTCATTTCTGCAGATCATATATCTATATAAAAATGACCGGTACCACGAAGGATACCGATCTGCTCCGAAAGGACTTATTAACAATGAACTTACATATTATGCTCGGGGAAGAGACGGCCGGCTGTTTCTCTGATGTATAAGCGCGTCTCTTCGATTGTCAGAGGAATCTCTCTG
>CAMOPG010000077.1:0-11616 GCA_946622165.1 uncultured Erysipelotrichaceae bacterium | reverse complement strand
TTTACATTTTCAGATCTGTTCGAAAAATCCTGCTGAGCATAAAAAAAACGGTGTTCGTCCCCCGCTGCCGGATGCTGGGCGGCGGATGCTGTGCACACACGCTGAAAAAAAGAAACGGAAACAGTTTTTGTTCTGTTTCCGTTTCGCTTTATTTTTCGTAACTGACGATCTCTGTGACCGGATATTCAGGACCGGCTCCGTCAATGTCGATCTTGCCGGATGCCAGCTTTGCGCCGGTATACGCAAATACATCGCGCCCGTGGAAGATCTCCGATTCCTCTGACCAGTGGTTGCCCTTGAAGCGGTTGACGCTCTGGTCGATCTCATGCACTGATTCGATCTCCAGCTCTCTGTTTACGATATCCAGGATGCCGTTGTCAGGCGTCACGATGTAATGTCCGCTCTTTGTTTTTGCGGCGCATGCCTTTCTGGGTGTTCCGACGCCCGGATCGACCACGCTGACAAAGACTGTTCCTGCCGGCCAGAACGGGATGACTTCGACGAGATTCTTTCCGGCTGTTTCAACATCGAATTTCGGTACGCTGTGCGTCAGTTCAAATATCTTCAGCGAGGGATCGACGATCCTGCAGACACCGGCCATCGAGCCCGAGCTGTGGCCGCCGAAGTCAGTCTGAAATACGATATACCCCATATTACCGTTCCTCCTTGGTGATGATGATATGCCAGTCACTGCCAAAGCCTATATTGTATTTGCGGATAAAATCGCCGCGGTTGATGCCGATTCCGAGGACTCCGTCGCTGCTGTTGTAGATCACTTCTTCTCCTTCCGGGACCCATCCGAATGAAGGCTGGTACGGAATGGTATGCGACAGGACGAAGCTGTCTTTGTTTTTGATCGATACAAGCAGTTTATCGCCCGGTACCATACCAGCGCTCTCTGCCGCTTCGATCGGGATGTTTGTTTCAAGGTTGCCGAATGTATACATCATATCCGCCACATGTCCTTTGAGCTTTCCGGGCTCGCATGTATAATTCAGTTTTTCGTATTTTACGATTTCTGATACAGGATATTCTTCACCGACTTCTGCAAAGCTGATCAGTCCGGCTGCCAGTTTTCCTGCGCAGTATGCGAAAAGATCACGTCCGTGGAAAATACTGACCTTTTCCGTTCCCTTGAGGCGGTTGACTGTTTCGTCGATCACACGGACTGCTTCAATGCCGGGGTTCTCCAGCAGCAATGTCAGTGTTCCGTTGTCGGGCGAAACTACATAGCTTCCGTTTTTCAGAAGTGCAACGCTTGCACGTCTGGATGTTCCAACACCAGGATCGACCACTGAAACAAATACCGTGCCTGCGGGCCAGTATCCGATCAGATGGTCCAAAGATCTGGCTGCCTTTACCACATTGAATTTCTCAACGCCGTGGTTTGCTTCATATACATATACTTCCGGGTCCAGCGTTTTGATGACGCCTCGCATAGCGGAGCCTCCGCCGTATCCGAAATCCGTCTGGATGACTACTGCCGGTTTCATATCACTCTTTCTCCTTTCCTGCAGGAAGAATCGTTACTTTGTATTCCGAGAAATCATATGCCGAAAGCAGTTCCGGCAGTTCCTTCTCGCAGAAGCTTCCCTGATTGATGGAAATCTCCACATAATCATTGCTGCATTCATTCAGGATCGCTTCACCGGGAGCGACCCAGCCGAATGATTTGTGGAACATCATTTCTTTGTCATACAGGACTTTGCCCTGCTTTTCAATGATGACGCGGGCATATTCACCTGTCGCGATGCCGATCTCTTTGATCATTTCATTCGGGATCGAAATGCCGACATTGCCGAAATGATCCCCGGCGTCTGTGATCTCACCGACTGCCCTGCCGCTGATGATCGCTGCTTCAGGTACGTGGAAGCGGACCATTTCCTGTTTGTCATATACGGGACCGACGCCGGCAAAATCAATGATCCCTGATGCGAGTCTGGCTGCGGTATATGCATATACATCCCTTCCGTGGAATGTATGGTGGCTGTCCGAGCCTGGCAGTCTGTTTACTGTCTCATCGATCTGCCGCACTTCCCTGATCCTGTCATAGAGATAGCTGAGCGTTCCGTTGTCCGGTGTGATGACAACGCTGCCGTTGTCCATCAGCGCCGCGCAGCTGCGTCTGAGCGTTCCGACGCCGGGATCGACGACCGAAACGAATACGGTCCCGTCAGGCCAGTAAGGGAACGTTGAGGCGAGGATCTTTCCGCCTCTCTGGATGTCGAACTGTCTGACCTCATGGCAGAGATCGTAGATGCGGATCTCAGGGTCTGTTTTTACGATCACGGCAGTCATGGATGCGGGAAGACCTGTTGAAATACCGAAATCCGACTGCAGTACGATACAAGGCTTCATATCACGCCCCCTTTTTGCGGATGCATACTTTGAATTCACCCGGATCCGGTTCTCTCAGGATCTTGGGCAGGCACATCTCTATGAAGTTGGCCCGGTTCAGACCGATATCCATGTATCCGGAACTGCCGTTGAATACGACCGGTGCGCCTTCTTCAACATATCCGAAGGAAGGCTGGTATGTCATGGAATCACGATATACGACAGCATCCCTGTAAGTGATCGTTACTTCTATTTCATCGTTCTGCTGAATGCCTGTTTTTTCAAATTCATCAACGCCGATATTGAAGGTAATATTGCCGAATGTCTTCAGCAGAACAGCTACCTGTCCTTTGGCGACGCCGGGAGCGATCTCGGCAGGCTCGATATGGAACTGCTTCAGTTCGCTGCATTCCATTCTGCTGCCAAGGTTTTCAAAGCCTTTTCCTGCAGCCAGATGTCCGGCAGCTCTGGCGATGGCGTATTCGTCTGTTCCGAAGCGCTTGGGATCAACGCGTCTTGCGCTGTCCAGTCCGAATGAGTAAACACTCATCGTGCAGGATCCGTCGTTTGGACCGAGCAGGATCTGTCCGCTCTTAAGTCTTACGGCACAAAGTTCTTCGTCGCCTGTGTCATACAGGAATACCGTGCCTGCAGGCCAGAACGGAACTGCCGAGTACAGTGACGCTGACAGCATGCGGATGTCATTCTTATCAAAGCACAGGTTTTCGACTGCAGCGTCCGTATCGGGAGCCTCTGTTTCAATGATGCCGACCAGCTTTGCGGCTCTGGTCGATGCCAGTCCGCAGCAGCCGTGGATCACCACTGCCGCTTTTGAGGACTGCAGTTTTTCTACCGTCATCTTCCATTCAGGTCCGAACCCCAGGCCGTATTCCGTTACTGCGTTGCCGCGGTTGATCGCCAGCATGACCGTCTGCGTTTCCGAGCTGAAGAGCAGCGGCGTGCCGACCGGAACAAAACCGAATGACTTTTCCAGCGGCATCATTTCATCCATCACTGTTTCTCCGGCGTGTTCAACTGTGACATGGAGTTCATCTCCGTATTTCATGTCTGTCTGCTGAAGCCATTCAAACGGGATATTCGTGCCGACAAGACCGAAATGATCAGACGCTTCAACGATCATGCCTGAGACGCTGTGATCGTCTTTTGCCGGTCTGATATAGTCTGCCATCACGATACTGTCTGTATCATAGGCAGGACCGACACCTTCAAAATCAATGATTCCGGCTGCGAGCCTTGCGCCGCAGTATGCATATACATCGCGTCCGTGGAAAATATGCACGGATTCGGAGCCGGGCAGACGGTTGACCGATTCATCGATCTCCCTGACTTCTTTGATGCCGATATTCTCCTTGACATATGTCAGTGTGCCGTTATCCGGCGTTACGATATACTGTCCGTTTTCTGTCAGGGCAACACAGCTTTTTCTGGCTGTTCCTACACCCGGATCAACAACGCTTACAAAGACGGTTCCTTCCGGCCAGTACGGCAGCAGATACACCAGTGATCCTGATGCATCAAGCACATCGAACTGATTAACATCATTGTTGCCGTCAGATACTTTCAGATCATCGCAGACCATCGCGCATACGCCGTGCATTGCACTGACGGATGCTGAACCTGTTCCGAAGTCTGTCTGTATTACTATATGTTTCATATAATCATCCCTTTCCTTACCTGTTCCTGAACCATTGGAGAATTTTGATCGTATCCATGGTATTCACATGCTGAACTTCTTCTCTTGCCAGCCATGGGCACCAGAATTTGGCAGGCCATGGATCAATGATGCGGTATCTGATCACATAATAGATCACCGCAATAAACAGCAGTACTGTCAGTGTCCGGATGATCCTGTCCAGTTTTCCCGGTTCACGTTCGGCATACCAGGTGCGCTTTTTATGTTTCCCGTAGCCTCTCAGATCCATTGCGTTGGCAATGTTTCCGACTTTTCCGAATGCGGTAAAGATCAATGGCACCAGCAGGAGCACCGTGTTTTTCAGCCGTTTCCAGACACTTGCTTTTTTGCCGCTGAGTTCAAGTCCGCGCATCATCATGCTGTTGCGGATGTTGACGAAATCATTCGCGATGTCGGGAATCGTTCTGTATGCCAGTGAGACGACCGTGCATACCTTATACGGCAGACCGCAGTGATTGAGTCCCGAGGCAAATTCCGACGGTGTAGTCGACAGGGCAAATGCCATGACGGAACTGAATGAAGCTGTTCTTTTGATGAATACGACAAAGATATACCACAGGAATTCCTGGGAAAGATAATGGCTTCCCGTTCCCTGCCAGATGATGTGTTCAGCTCCTACGTTGTTGTATCCTGCTTCCGGGCTGACGGCAAACAGCATGATGTTGCCGATCAGTGTTACCGTTACGAATGTGATTGCAAACACGATCAGGATCGGTTTGTAATTGGGCTTCATGGATATGATCTCCGCACAGTTGATCAGCAGAAGCGGAATAAGGATGCGGATGTCGAATGTCCACATGATCGCGCATATCATCGCGAGGAACAGGAACACTTTGGTGAATCCGGTCAGCTTGTGAAAAGGCGTGGGTCCCGGTGTATAGTTGATGACAAATCTGTTGTTCATGCGCCTTTCACCGTCCTTTCATAGGCAATGAAGCTTTCGATCGTTTTTTCCGGATCCAGGCCTAGCTTTTCTGCAAGCAGATACAGAGATGTCTGCTTCAGGCTGGCCTTTCTGATCGTTTCGGCGTTTGAAAGGACCGAATAAACTTTGTTCGTATCAATCACATGTCCGTCGGCAAATACGATCGCACGGTCGGTGTTTTCGATCGCCAGGTGCATGTCATGCGTAATGAAGAGGATCGTTGTTCCGTAGTCACGGTTCAGCTTGTTGACGAAGTTCATGATCTCCGTATAGCTTCGGAAATCCTGGCCTGCCGTCGGTTCGTCAAGTACGAGAATGCTCGGTTCCAGTGCCATCATCGAAGCGACGGTGACACGCTTTTTCTGACCGTAGCTGATCGAGTCGACCGGCCAGTTTCTCATTTTATACAGTCCGCACGCTTCCAGAGACTGTTTGACGCGCGCATCGATCTGTTCCTGGGACATATTGCGCAGCGTCAGGGCAAGCCCTACTTCATCCTTGATCAGGTCTTTGACGATCATGATGTTCGGATCCTGCATGACGTAGCCTACCTGTTCGCCGATCTCCTTGATGGTCATACCGGAAGTATCTTTGCCGTCAACTTCGATCTTCCCTTTGTTGGGGCGGATAATGCCTGTCAGCAGTTTGGCGGCAGTTGATTTGCCGGCTCCGTTTTTGCCGATGATCGCAATGCGTTCTCCCCGCCCGATCTCAAAGGAGATATCCTCTACGACATTGTGAACGCCGTCGTAGGAATACGCGACATCCGTAAACCGGATGACTGCGTCACGTTTTGTTTCATCCCGCATGGTCCTGTCTGCCGTAAAGAAGTCTTTCAGTTTCCGTTCATTTTCTTCTGTGAACCTGATGGAATTCAGATCGCAGAGATTCTCATTCCCTTCCAGAGAGCATCCGGCGTATTTCATGGCAGTGATGTACAGCGGTTCCCTGATACCGTGCTTCTGCAGCAGATCTGACTTCAGGAGTTCGTCGGGAGTAACATCCGCAGCGATCGTTCCGTCAGCCATCAGAATGATGCGGTCGACCGGTCTGTAGAGAACATCCTCCAGACGGTGTTCAACAATGATGATCGTCCGGTCTTCATCACGTGACAGATCATCGATCAGGTCGACTGCAGTCATTCCCATCTGGGGATCCAGTGCGGCGAGCGGTTCATCGAAGATCAGAATACTGACATCATTTCCGAACACGCCTGCGATAGCGACCTTCTGTTTCTGTCCGCCTGACAGATTGAACGGAATGTGGCCTACAAAATCCTTCATGCCTACCATGTTCAGATTTTCATCGATCCGCGGCAGCATATCCTTTCTGGCCATCATGTCGTTTTCCATGATAAAAGCAACATCTTCTCCGACTGTCAGTCCGACAAACTGGGCGTCGCTGTCCTGGAGAACGGTTCCTACGGAGCTGGACAGTTTGAAGATCGATGAATTCTTCGTCTCATGTCCGGCAACCTTGCATGAACCGGTAATCTCTCCTTCAATGGAAAAAGGGATCAGTCCGTTGATGCAGTTGCACAATGTCGATTTGCCGCTTCCTGATGCGCCGAGGATGAGAACCTTCTGTCCGGGATATATTTCAAGATTGATATCATGAAGGGTCGCCGTTTTCTGGGTCTTATATCTGAAACTGAAGTCTTTAAATACGATAGCAGGTTCTTTCATATACTTCTCCCCATGTGAAATGAATAAAGCTTCCGAATTGACGGAAGCTTTCCGGGTTTAACGGAAAGGTCCGGATTCTGTTGTGACGGACCTTCCGTATTGAAACATTATTCTTCTTCCGTCAGATTGGTGCGGTTCATGTATCTGTTAGCAAGCAGTTTGATAACAGGTATACCGATCACAACCTCAACAAGAATATTACCGACGCTTGCCCAAAGGCCCTGGAGCAGTGAAACGTTCATATCTCCGCCTTCGAAGAAAACAGTGAATACCTGTGCAACAACGCCGAATGCCAGAGCATTTCCGAGCAGAACACAGAGTACATAAATGACCATATGCTTGGTCAGGAATTTTCCTTCGGTAATATATGCGCCGTAAAGCGGAAGCGCACCGATAAACAGGCCGGCGACAGCATTCGCGATCGACCATGCCGGATACATGCCCCAGCCGCCGATCAGGTCAGCGATCACATTGCCCACGCCTGCTGCTACAGCTGCAGGGATCGGTCCGTACATAGCACCGACAACAACAGGTACGATCATTGCCGTTGTCAGAGAAGTGTTTGTAAAGATAGGTATTCCCCCGTAGTTCATCAGAACGCCGAATACAGCAGCTCCGATTGCTACAGCGACGATCGTTCTGGTATTCCATGTACCGAGAAGACGTGCGCCAAAGCTCTTGTTTTCCATAAAATGGCCCTCCTTAACAAGATACTTCTGAGTATACCACTTAATTGTCATGTTTGCCTCTGAAAGGATGCTATATCAGTGAAAAACAGCCTGATGACTGCATGATGAACGGCAAAGAGCCGGTGATCGGCCATAATCAGGGCAAAAAGAAAACAGCTGACATGCAGCTGTATATCTTTCAAATCAGAATTCCTTCTTACGCGTTCTTGGCTGCTTTGCCTGTAGAACCGCAGTTAGGGCATGCATGATGCGGAAGCTTCATTGATCCGCATGTCGGGCACTTAACCAGGGTCGGAGCTGTTAACTTGTAATGTGTTCTTCTCTTATCCCTTCTTGTGCTGGAATTCCTTCTCTGCTGTACTGCCATCTGCCTGACACCTCCTACTCTTCTTCTTTATATTCCATGAGTTTTGCCAGGCGCGGATCGATCCGACTCTCCCGGTCTCTCAGATAAGCTTCTTCCGTTATGACTGCCCAACCATCGCCATGCGGGTAATCATCTTCCGAAGCATTTGTCACCTGGAGCGGTACCTCCATGATAATTGCGTCAATAATCGCAGGCATCAGCTCGATGACATCATCCGTAACGTCACGGATGTTTTCATCATCCGTCTTATGAAAGGAATAGATCTCCTCGCTTTCCGTATCAAACGGGTGCTCGATTTCTTCCCCGGTGATCGCGTCGGGGAGCAGCATCGTTCCCGTCACATGGATCACTGCGTAGAAGAGATCGTCGTGTTCGTCCAGATAGCCTGTCGCGGCTGCGTGAACATCACGAACCCCGTTGATCAGAGAGAATCCTTCAAACACATCACTGTTGATCACCACATCTTCTTCAGCGGTAAGATTCTGTGAACGTGCTGCCTGTATCTCTGCTTTGGTCCATCTCACGAGTAAAATCTCCTTAACCGTTAACGTGTTAAATTATAGCAAACCATAATTCAAAGTCAATGGATAGATACTTTGACAAAGTGCATCTTCAGGCACTTTTTTCATTCAGCCATGCCAGGATGTCAGCATAAACCTTTTCTGCGTCTGTTTCATTCAGGATTTCATGACGCATATGCTCATATACCTTGCATGAGATGTTTTCATACCCTGCTTTTCTCAATGTTTCGATCGAATCATTCAGGCCTTCCGAGCCGCCTGTGCACGGATCATCGATACCGCTGAAGAACGCGATCGGCAGATCTTTGTCGGCATGAAGATATCTGGCAGGTTCTGCCATGCGGATCAGTCCGGTCAGTTCGTCAATATATCCCTGAACCGTGAACGGGAATCCGTTCAGCGGGTCAGCCAGATAGTTTCTGACATTTTCTTCGTTGTAGCTCAGCCAGTCTACGCCTGTACGCGGGTTCTCGATCCCGTTGTTGAAATTTCCTGTCACAAGCTGGTCAAGCATTTTGCTGTAGCCCTTCGGACCTTTGACTGCCCTGACGGCCATTGCAAGTCCCATGCCGGCCTTGGCTGCCGGATTGTAGTTCGGCGCACCGGTCAGGATGACGCCGGCAGGAGCTTCATGTTCCTGCATCCATGTCCTTGCGACGATCGTTCCCATGGAATGTCCCATCATAAAGAAAGGAACACCCGGGAATTCTTTCTTTGTCAGTTCGGCAACTTTTTCTGCGCTCCAGATGAGCTGATCCCAGCCGTTCTCATCCCCGAAATAGCCAAGCACTTCATTCTCTGCTGTTTCTCCATGCCCTGGCAGATCAAATGTAACAACACCATATCCGTTGTTTTTCAGATACTGGGCGAATTTTTCATAACGTGTGCGATGCTCCTGCATACCATGAATGATCTCCACACAGCCTTTCAGTTCTCCGGTCGGGCGGTAAATCGTAATTCCTAACGTATGGCTCATACAAATCACAACTCCTTCTGATATTATTGTAGCATAGTCAAAACACAGCGGCGGAGGTGAACACGATGAAAGCCTGCGGAATTATCGCGGAATACAATCCGTTTCATAAAGGTCATATTTACCAGATCGAAGAAACAAAAAAGAAGACCGGATGCGATGTCATGATCGCTGTCATGTCCGGGCATTTCACGCAGCGCGGTGAGCCTGCGGTCATTGATAAGTGGAGCAGAGCGGAATATGCAGTGCGGGGCGGAATTGATCTGGTCCTTGAGCTTCCTTATATCCATGCGGTCCAGTCAGCGTCCCATTTTGCCAGGGGCGGCGTTTCGGTGCTGAAAAAAGCAGGCATCTCATATCTGTCGTTCGGAAGTGAATGCGGCAACCTGGAAAACCTGAAGGAGATCGCCGAGACGCCGGTCAATCCGGATCATCTGCATCAGTCTCTGTCTTCCGGCATGAGCTTCCCGAAGGCATACAGCCTGCTGACCGGCGAGATGATGCCCAATGATATCCTGGCGGTATGCTATCTGAAGGAACTGATGGATACGGATATTGAACCGGTCCTGATCCCCCGCACTTCCTCCTACAATGATGATGAGATGCGTGAAGTATCCAGCGCGCTGGCAATACGCACAGCGCTGAAAAAAGGACTGGATCTTTCTGATTCGACACCGATGAAGGATATCCTGCCCGCTTCCTTCCATCCCTGGATGGAACTGTATTACCCCTACCTCAGGACATTCCTGCTGATGACCGACAAAGAGCGCCTCTCTTCTTTTTTCCTGTTCAGTGAAGGAATCGAGAATCATCTGATCGAAAAAGCAGAGCGCAATGATACATGGGACGGTTTCCTGAAGGATGCCGTTACATACCGCTATACTGCATCCAGGATCAGAAGGACCTGCCTGCAGGCATTGAATCAGATCACAAAGGAAGAAGTTTCCCGTCTGCCGGAGCACGATGCTGTGCGCGTGCTGGCTTTCAATGATACAGGCCGGGCATACTTAAGAGAAATGAAGGAGTCACAGACAAAATTCGCATGCCGGTTTGCGGATATCCCCAGACCGTGGCGTCTCATGGAATACAAAACAACGATGCTTTATGCCAGTGTCTTCCCGGAAGAAACAAGAAAGCACCTGCTTCATGAAGAAGTAACAGGTGCCAGGTATGTTTCCGTTCAGCAGGAACGGTAATGTTTGTTTGCTGGAGAAAATGGATGGTGACTGCCGGAACGGCGGTCACTTTCTTTCTGCAGGGATCGGCTGATACCTGCCGTTTTCGTCATGCTTTATACTTGCTGTAGATCCTGGAGAAGCTCAGCGGCAGCAGAGGCAGCGCAGCCAGGGTTCCGGCAATCAAAAGGAATCCGCCTGCCTTCATGTTCATTGCCCCGAGTATCGTACACAGGAAAAAGAAAGCACCGAACGTGATCCACATGATCCCGTTTGCCCTGTTGTATGCAGGTATATCCCTGATCTCTTCTGCTTTGACTTCTGTCCCGCTGTAAAACCACATGGGTTCTTTTCTTCTCCATGCATATATGCCCAGCACGCAGAACAGCAGGCTGCAGGGAATCATCACAACCAGCCATATGATCATATCTTTAATCACTCTCTTTCTTATTCATGCATCAGTGTCTCTGAAACAAGTGTAGCATAAGTCATACGCATGATTCACCTTTCAGCTTCTCTCAGCGCTCAGAAGCAGACGCATCAGGCATCACATTCATCGATACCGCGGATGTTTACAATGGCGGAAAGAGTGAGGAAACGATCGGAAAGTATCTTTCTGCTCATCCGGACAGATTCTATGTCACAACAAAATGCGGCAGAAAGCTTAAGCCTCACACGGCAGAAATGTATACCCCTTCAGCGATCGCAGGCTTTATTGACGGCAGTCTGGAGAGACTTCGCACTGAGCGCCTGGATATGGTGCTGCTGCACTGTCCTCCTTCACCTGTATTTTACAGAGATGATATCTTCGCTGAACTGGAGCATCAGAAGGAACTTGGGAAAATTGCGGATTACGGTGTCAGCATCGAACGTGTCGATGAAGGCATACAGGCCATGAACTATAACATTTCAGCGATTGAAGTCATTTTCAACATGTTCCGCTTCAAGCCCCTGGATGAACTGTTTCCCCTGGCAAAAGAAAAGAATGTCGGCATCATTGCACGTGTTCCCCTGGCTTCGGCAGCGATCCGCTAGGTGCTCATGCATCCGGAAGTAAGTGTTGTCATTCCCGGTGCCTCAAGAGTCTCTCAGGTCGCAGCCAATGTCAAAGCTGCCGAGCTTCCCCCTTTGAGTGATCAGCAGATGAATGCTGTCAGAGATATCTATGAGCGGAAACTGAAAGAGATCATCCATCCTCAGTGGCAGGTATTCTGGCAAACAGATATATTC
>CAMOPG010000076.1:0-11625 GCA_946622165.1 uncultured Erysipelotrichaceae bacterium | reverse complement strand
GGACTCCCTTGAAACCACGTGAGATTGCGTATGCAATCACTCGTGGTAATTCATGCGCTCCTCAATGGCTACAGCACACAGGCTGCTGTTGAGTTCGCAGTTGCTGCATCCGCTCTGAAGCACACGATCGAAGGCGACTACAACATGATGACAGTGTCTGAGGTTGAAAAGCTTGCCGGCGGAGACGGATCCGGAAGAATCCAGCGCTGAGTTTACAGACAGAACGATACAGGACAGGAGAAATGATATGGAACATCATAATCCTCTGATCAACAGTCAACCGGAAACTCGTTTCATTACATTCGGCGAAGTTATGATGCGTTTGACGCCGCCGAATTACGACAAGATCAGGGTTGCGACAACCTTTGAGATCAGTTATGGCGGAAGTGAAGCGAACATCGCACTTGCTTTAGCCAACCTGAAAATTGACTGCACATTCTTCAGCGTTGTCCCGGACAACTCCCTGGGCAAGAGTGCCATTCGTATGCTCCGCAGCAACGATGTGCACTGCACACCGGTGATTCTGTCCACACCTGAACAGACACCGACGCACAGAATGGGTGTCTATTATCTGGAAACCGGATACGGAATCCGTCCGTCCCGTGTGACCTATGACCGCAAACACAGTGCAATCGCTGAATTTGACTTCTCAACGATCGATGCAGAGGCACTTCTGGAAGGATTCGATTGGCTGCATCTGTCCGGTATTACACCGGCATTGAGCCCGAGCTGTGCAGAATTCACGCTTCGTCTGATGAAGACTGCAAAGGAAAAGGGACTCACAGTCAGCTTTGACGGAAACTTCCGTTCGCTGCTCTGGACTTGGGAAGAAGCCAGAGATTACTGCACGCAGTGTCTGCCTTATGTCGATGTACTTTTCGGAATTGAACCGTACCATCTCTGGAAAGATGAGGAAAACCATGAAAAGGGTGACTGGAAAGACGGCCTGAGCATGCATCCGAATTATGAAGACCAGGATGAGGTTTTCCAGAAGTTCATTGAGAGATATCCGAATCTGAAATGCATTGCCCGTCACGTACGCTATGCACATTCAGGCAGTGAAAACAGTCTGATGGCGTATATGTGGTACCAGGGACATACATTCGAAAGCAAAATGTTCACATTCAATATTCTGGACAGAGTCGGCGGCGGTGATGCGTTTGCCAGCGGTCTGATCTATGCAATTATGAACAACTATAAGCCGATGGATATGGTCAACTTCGCAGTTGCCAGCAGCGTGATCAAACATACGATCCATGGTGACGGAAACATCATTGATGATGTGGAATCGATTCGTAATCTGATGAACATGAATTACGATATCAAGAGATAGGAGTGATAAGTAAAATGAAAGCATTTATGGATAAAAACTTCCTGCTTGAAACAGGGACCGCTCAGCATCTGTTCCATGACTATGCAGACAAGATGCCTCTGGTTGACTACCACTGCCATATTTCTCCGAAAGAGATCTATGAAGACAGAAGGTTCAATAATCTGGCTGAAGTCTGGCTGGGCGGAAAGAATCCGGATGGCACATATTTCGGTGACCACTATAAATGGAGAGTCATGCGTTCCAACGGAGTTCCTGAGGACTATATTACAGGAGATAAACCTGATTTCGAGCGTTTCCTGAAGTTCGTTGAAGCACTGGAAATGGCGATCGGCAATCCGATGTATCATTGGTGCAACATGGAACTGCATAAGTTCTTCGGTATTGAAGAACCGCTCACACTGGACAATGCAGAAGCGATCTGGAATAAGTGCAACGATATGCTGCAGAATGATCCGAACATGACAGTCCGCGGTCTGATCAAACAGTCCAACGTTGCCTTCATCGGAACAACAGATGACCCGGTCGATTCTCTGGAATGGCATCAGAAGATCCGTGAGGATTCCACGATCACTGTCAAAGTCTGCCCTTCCTTCCGCCCTGATAAGGCAATCAATATCAACAAAGAAGGCTTTGTTCAGTATATGGGTCTGCTGGCAAAGAGTGTCGGCAAAGAAAAACTCGAAACAGCTGACGATGTGATCGCAGCTCTGATCGAGCGTCTTGAATTCTTTGCTGAGATGGGATGCCGTGCAAGTGACCATGGTCTTGACTATATTCCGTTCCGCAAAGGAACTGCAGAAGAAGTCAATGCTGTATACGCAAAAGTCATGAATGGTGAAGCAATCACTGTTGAAGAAGCAGAAGTATATCAGACAGCAGTTCTGATCGCGCTCGGAAAAGCTTATCACCGCCTTGACATTGCAATGCAGCTCCATTATTCCTGCCACAGAAATGCAAATGAACGTATGTACCGTCGTCTTGGACCGGATACAGGATTTGATATGATCGCTCAGAACAACTGCGGCGAACGTATTGCAGACCTGCTTTCCGAGCTTGATATGACAAACGAAGCACCCAAAACGATTCTGTATTCACTGAATCCTGTTGACAATGAACTGCTCGGAACACTGCTTGGCTGCTTCCAGTCAGACGAAGTACCCGGCAAGATCCAGCTTGGTTCAGCTTGGTGGTTCAATGATACAAAGAGCGGTATGGAAGATCAGATGCGTGCACTTGCAAACCTCGGACTGCTCGGCAACTTCGTAGGAATGCTGACGGATTCCCGTTCATTCCTGTCATATGCACGTCATGACTATTTCCGCCGTATCATGTGCAACATGGTAGGCAACTGGGTAGAAAACGGTGAATATCCGAACTATGAAGCTTCTCTGAAGAAGATCGTAGAAGGTATCAGCTACAATAACGCTGCCCGTTATTTCCACCTGTAATCTGCTGATCAAAGATCGTTTCCGGCAAAACCGGGGCGGTCTTTTTTCATGCGTGCCGGAAAGTGATGCAGGTGAAATACAGAAATCTGATTGGACTGCGGATAGATTAAGAATCCGAAGTTTTTATGTCTGGTCCTCGTACAGTTATCGGTTAACTGCTACAATGATTACAGAGAATCAATTTATTGAATCATATAATCATGGAGGATCAGCATATGCAGACTATTCAGACAACAATATCTGCTGTTCAGGTTTACCGCAGAGGAGCAGAGATCACCAGAAAAGGCATTGCAGTTCTGGAACAAGGAGCCAATACGATCCGTATTCTGGGACTGACCGGCGGTTCCGATATGGATACCGCAAAACTGTTTTTTCCTGCCGGTACGGCATTGTCCGATATCCGTTTCAGCTATGAAACAGAAGATGAACCAGAAGACCGTCCTTCCGCGAAGATCATGGAAGATATCACAGCCCTGCAGAGACAAAAAGAGATCCATGAGCTTCAGATATCTTTATGGAAAAGCAACGGAACATTCCAGGGGACAGGCAAACCGGACCTGGCTGACGTGGAAAATTACATTACCAGACTGCCGGACAGATTGAATCAGCTGTACGAAGCGATCAATGATCTCAACAGCAGGATCAGAAAACTTGAAAAGGATCTGAAAGAAGCAGAACGCCTTGAGAGTCGTCCGGTCATCACAGCTGTACTGGAAGTTCCTGCAGCCGGAACATATCCGTTTGAGCTTCAATATCACGATGCACATGCTATGTGGAATTTTGTTTATGAGATCCACACAGACGCTGCAGGCCCGGTAATCATGAAATCCAGAGCCAGGATCAGTCAGAGTACGGATGAGGATTGGGAAAACATTCCTGTTTCACTGCTGACAAGCACGCCAACCGGGGGAAACGTTCCGGAACTGGAACCGGTTTATCTGAGCTTCAGGAAGCCGGCAAGACCTTTAGCTAAAAATGCGCTGATGGGCAGAAATATGATGGCTATGAGCGCTCCTATGATGGCCATGATGGACAGCGGTAATGATGCTGCGATGGCACTTGAAGAGACTGTTGAAATGGAGCGTATTGAAACAGAAGATGCTGAAGTGTCTTCTGAAGAAACAACGACGGAATACACACTGCCCGGCAAAAAAACAATTCCTTCAGGGACAAAAGGTGTCATGGCGGACCTCAAAGCATATGAACTGGCTGCTGAATATGAACTGCTGGCTGTTCCGAAAAAAGACGTGCATGTGTATCTTGCCGCAAAACTGAAAACAAAGGATCTGCCTTCGGATATCAAAGGTACTGCAGGTGTCTATCTGAACGGTGTTTATGCAGGTGAAACAGCTATAGCGCCGGATCTGACCAAGGAGACACTGAAGATCCCGCTTGGCAAGGCAGAAGGACTTCAGGCAAGCCGTACTGAAAAGAAACGCAGAACATCGGATGCTTTGCTCAAGAACCAGCGTACAACTGAGTATGTATATGAACTGAAACTGACGAACAACAGGAGTACTGAAGCAACTGTTGTCATACAGGATCAGGTTCCGTATTCACAGGAAAAAACCATTATTGTTGAGATGAAGAACAATGATCAGGCAGAAGCTGCAGATAACGGCATCCTGACATGGAAGTGCGCTGTCGGCCCGAAGGAAACAAAGGTGCTGAATCTTGCGTATAACATCAGCTGGCCGAAGGATAAACAGCTGTATGAAACAGCAATACCGTCTGTTTGTCCAAGCTGCGGGCAGACTGTTCCGGACGGACTCAAATTCTGCCCTGAATGCGGATATAAAATGTATTGAGTAAATTACAGACATTATGGTGCATACCATTAATGTGATATGAATTGGAGAAAAGAACGATGAAAAGAATCATGCGGATCATACTGCAGTCAATGCTCATGGGAGGAATTATGCTGACACTGACTTCATGTTCTTCAAGAGAACAGAAATACGAGGATATTGATGAATTCAGCAAAAAAGTGACGCTTGAACAGCTGAAAAAAGTTAAGGTTGAGCATGGTGCTTTGATCGAGGCGGGCATCTATACCGGCGGCGGTATGGCAGGGGATTCAAACAGCAGCTCGATCAGATTGAATTCCGATGGGCAGATCATCTATACAGCTGAAAAATCTCCAATGCATCATATACCGATCCGCGGATATGAGTATCTGGTAAAGGATCAGACGATCCTGGACCGGCTGAATGAATACATCCGCGAACATAATCTTTCTGTATGGGATAAACTTCCGTTTGATGATGAGTTTATGGCGCTTGATGCACCTTCCACTTCGATCAGCTTTGTTTTCAATGATGAGTCAGTCGGAGGGGCCAGCTGGTCAATGCATCGGATCAGCTATGATAATGTCATCCCTGAAGGGGGTATGAAGGTCCTGGATGGATTCAATGACCTGTTTTATGAAGCACTGAAGGATGCTGAACTGCAGGAAACATATCTTCTGAATGATGGAGAAAGACTGTACAGCGGAAGGAACATAGAGAATACCGATGCTGAAGCAAAAATGTTTCTGATGGGCTTCTGGAAGAGTACACAGCAGATCAAAACACTGGCGGACGGTACTGTGCAGAAAACAGATACCCTGGATAAATACGATCAGTTTGATTACTCAGGATGGGAAGATGAGATCATCCTGCAGCCATATCCGTATGAAGTTGATGATGAGAAATCATATCGTCTGGATTCCATTGTCCATGAACCGTTAGCAGACTGCGATTCTTCATGGTATTTCCGGTTTGTTTCTGAAGGAGAAGAACCGGAGGAACTGTGCATGACGATCGACGGTTCCATGATCTATGCACGACTCAGCTCTCCGGGATCGGATGAATATACTGTACTGATTTTTGAAAGAATATCGTAATAAGCAAAGCCGGATCAGATGGTCCGGCTTTAAAAAAGAGGTATTCTCAGAGATCTCTGAGAATGCCTCCTTTCAGCAGTACGCGTTTATCACTTAGTTTTGATACTTCGTTGGAATGCGTTACTACAATGATCGTTTTTCCGTATTCTTCTGCCAGCATCCGGAATATTCGGATGATCTCCTGTTCTGTTTCGGAGTCCAGGTTGCCGGTAGGCTCATCCGCGAAGATCAGATCTCCGTTGCCTGCCAGTGCTCTGGCAATTGCAATTCTCTGCTGCTCACCGCCTGAAAGTTTTGTGACGAGACGGTCTGCCTTGGATTCGACGATTCCTACCATGGAAAGCAGAGCATAGGCAAGCTCTTTTTTATTTCCCGGAATCTTGTTGTCTGTTTCCGTCATTGCAAGCAGTATGTTTTCAAGTCCGGTCAGATAGGTGATGAGGTTGTATGACTGGAATACAACACCGATCTTATTGCGGCGGTAATTATTCAGGCCCATGACATCAATGTCTTCACCCTGATAATAAACATTTCCGCTTTCCTGTTTGTCCAGACCTGCCATGATGCTCAGAAGTGTGGTTTTGCCTGAGCCTGACGGACCCAGGATCGTGTAGAATGTGCCTTCTTCAAAGTCGTAGGACAGGTCTTTCAGAATTTCTCTTCTGAATCCGCCGTCAATATATCCGTAATTCAGTTTATCTAGTTTCAGCAATGTACTCATATGACGGCCTCCTAGTTCTGTTCCAGCAGGATCTGTTTCGGGTTCAGACGCATGATCATAAACGAAGGTATGACGATCGCAATCAGCACAACTGCTGAACCAAGCAGATATATTTCGCCGATCAGTTTCGGTGATACAGATACATGGTACTTGGACAGCAGTTCATCCTGCGAGACTTCTGTAAAGTAGCTGGCATCACTGCTCCAATAATAACCGTTGTCTGAATTGTCTTCATACTGCGCGTCACTGGTCGTCTGGTAATCCAGAACCATGTCGCCGACTTTCCCGGCCAGCAATGATCCGCTGCCCACAGCCAGTGTAAATCCGATCAGAGCGATCAGGATCAGTTCAAGGAACAGCTGCAGAACGACTTTTATTTTCGAGACGCCGATCGACAGCATGACGCCGATCTCATATTCACGTGTCTTCAGAGTCAGCGCAGTTACAAGTGTGATAATGACGATTGCGTTGATAATGACGATCCAGACTACAATATTTGAGAAGAAACTCAGTGTATCAAGCGGTCTGGCAAGTTTTTTGAATGTCTCATTATTTGCGTTCAGTTTCGTGTAAGGACTCAGATCACCTTCATGATCTGCGATAAAGTCCTCAACATCCATCGGGTCATTCAGAAGGTAGACAACACGGCTGGGTTCTGAATAACCGCTGATCCAGTTCTCTAATTGATCATCCGTCATATCAGGATTTGTTGACTGATAATAGCGGAACTGCTTTTCTCCGATGTTTGTCATGAACTCAGAATAAGCTGTCATGGGAACGATGATGATATTTTTCGGTGACTGATACGGTGACATCCACTGGAATTCCTGTGAATTCGGATCAACTTCATTCAGAGTGCTGTAGATTCCGGCAATCTCCAGATCCCAGGTGAATTCTTCTTCGGTCAATCCCATTTCCCGATACATATCTGCCTCGTAGGGACCTATGGGGGTTACGGAGATCGTATCACCGACACGCAGGTTATTCTGATCAGCCAGTTCTTTGGTGATGATGACAACATTTCTGGCCTGATCGATATCGTTCTGAGTGATGAAGCTTCCATCAGTTACCGTAAAGGTTCCTTCCGCGACCTCGATCATGTTCGGAAACATCGTTGCATACATCATGATGTTCGGCTCTTGGTAGACCTGTTCATTGCCCTCTTCATCGATATATGTTGAACTGCCTCTGTTTTCTTCATTTCCGAGAGGGACATTTTCAAAGCCTTTGGAGTATACGATCGTATTTGTCATGTAGTTGAATGCTTTGATACGATCGTCTTCTGTGAGTTTCAATGCGGTTTCCTTGCTGGTACGGGGATAATTCTGATATGCCTGATTGATCTCATCCTCGTCGGTCAGCGACTCTGTATATTTCCAGTATGCTTCGTAGTCTACCTCATAGCTGACGGCAGCCCTCATTTGCTGCCGGGTCAGGATTTTCGCATTGTCAGCTGCCTGGGAAATTCCCAGACCGAGAATGACCAGATTCCCGATCAGGAAAAATGTGATCATCAGCAGCAGACTTTTGGTGGGTTTTCGTGTGATATATCTGTAAGCTCGTTGAAAAGCGTTCATAGTTTCCTCCAATGGGACGTATTACGGTTCCGCAGTAGGTGTTGGAGTTGGTTCAGGCGTCGTTTCCGGTGTTTTTCCGGGCGCTGTATTATACCATACATGGATCTTTGCGCCTGACTTCAGGATCTCCTGGAAGTTGTCTCCGGTCTGATAGGTGTTTCCGTTGACTGTGACCTTAACGTTATCGATCGTGTCGTCTTTTGTATAAGTGCAGCTCATTCCGTAGGCTGAGCAGAATGACTCGATCGCTGACAGGGAAGCCAGATCATTTCCTGTGATGACTACATCAGAAGGTGTCGGTACGGGAGGCGGTGTCGGCACTGTGCACGGGCCAGTCGATACCTGATAACCGATACGGCTGTACAGGTTCAAAGGTCTTTCACATCCGGAAGAATATGCTGTGCTTCCGTTGGAATCCTGCGTACCGTATTCACATGAATAGTTGATAACAGAACCTGGTGTCGGGTAATCATCAGAGCATACGCGTGTTGCGTATTCGCCGTATTCTCCTGCCTGGATATTTGCACCTTTGAAATTGACATCGTCTACCCATTTTTTCAGTTCAAGGTAGTCAACGCCAAGCCACTGTCTTGAATTTGTTTCGAAGATCGGCAGATAAAGTGAGATCTTCAGCTCAAGTACTGTTCCGCTTTCAACAGTCATGCCGGGCTGGATGGACTGCGCAATGACTGATCCGTTAGGTGCTTCATTATAAACGGATGTCGGAACGACAATGACGGAGTTCTTGCTGTCGCTCTGCCATGCCTGAAGCTGTTCAGCTGTATAGCCGACCAGACGCGGGATGATGATGCCTTTGCCTTTTGATACAACGATCGTAAACGTGTCTCCCTGTTTCATGGATGAGCCGGAAGACGGTGTCTGGGAAATGATGCTTCCCTGCGGAACTTTATCTGAGAACTGTTCCTGCTTCAGAATGGTCACCTTTTTGTTTGAAGCCCACTGTTCAGCTTCGGCAGCTGTTTTATTGCGGAAGTCTTCTACTGTGATCTGGCTTGCCGGTGCTTCACCTTTGGAACATACGATGTTCAGAGTAGAGCCTCTCGTAAAATCTGATTCGCTGACATTCTTCAGATCGAATGAGATCACGCCTCCATCCGGTACGGTCGTACTGTACTGGGTGGTGATCTTTGTTTTCAGAAGCTGATTTTCCTCTTTCCAGTCCTGCAGCTCTGCCAGTGTCATGTTCCGGATATCCGGGAAACTGATCTTTTCATCAGGATCGGGTCCTTTCGAGACTGTGAATGTGATCGGCGTGTCAGGCTTGATCTTTTTGCCTGCTTTGACCGTCTGGCTGATGACTACATCATCTGCATATTCCAGACTGTATTCTTCTACAGTCGCGATGGATGTGTTTTCAATCTTATTCTGTCTTGCCCAGCTGCTGACTTCGCTGAGCTTTTTGCCTGCAAACTCCGGCATAACGATCTTCGGGGCAAAGCCGAACCAATAGATCAGTCCTGCTGCCAGAAGTCCAATAAGAACCAGCGGGATGATGGCGGCTTTCGGAAGTGTTCTCTTCGGCTTTTCGATCCTGTGAAATGTTTCCTGTGTAAAACTGGCAGGCTGATCGGATTCTTCTTCCTCTTCATAATCAGGTTCTGCCGGCATCTGAACAGGCTGCTGGGGAGCGGATTTTGCATCTTTTATATCAGGGATCTCAAAGTCTTCCTCTTCTCTTACCGGCTGGATCGGCTCATAATCATCGATCGTTCTGATCTTTGTGACTTTTCCCTGTTTTTTGGCTGTTACTTCTTCTGATAACGCACTCAGAAAATCTTTTTTCTTATTCGACATGTCTATCACCTAAATATCTGATCATCATAGTATTAACTATACTATTCTAACACTGAATAGAATGATTTTTATGAAACTTAAGAAATGCACGGATGGCCATAGCATTGCCATAATATGAATGATTTTAAAGGCTTGAAATCGGATTCTGTCTGATGATCTTCCATGCATCACAAAGTTTATTGAACGTCCAGGCCGCATTGGCAGGGGAAGTCGAGGGTAGTTTGATGACATTGATGGGAAGCCGGTGAAATTTCATCAGATATTGATAAGAAGTGCTTCCGTTGCAGAAAACAGTATGGATCCTGCTGCCGGCAAGAAGGGACGGGATGTCGGCAGGTACTGCATTTCTGATCTTTGCATCAGAAGAGCCGATGATATCACATTCCTCAATACTGTCATACAGAGCGATATGATGCCGTTTCAGAAAATCCTTTTTCCCGGCAACATCGTTTGTTTCAGGTGTCTGTTCATCAAAAATATGTGCCAGTACAGGCCAGAAGCGATTCTGGGGATGACCGTAAAAAAATGACTGTTCACGTGATCTGACAGATGGAAAAGAACCGAGGATCAGTATCTCGGAATCATTCTGAATAAACGGACCGAATCCGTGTGTGATGTGTTTGTATTCACTCATTTCAGCGCCTCAGCAAGACCGCAGCAACCGGCAAGAATTTCTTCATAGCATGTATCGAAATCACCTGTATACCAGGGGTCATCAATTTCCTTCCTGCTGCTGTATTCACCGAGCATATGTATTTTATGCATCGGATCATTCGGAAACAGATATGCAAGATGCCGCATATTCTCCCGGTCCATCCCGATCAGCAGATCATATTGATCATAGTCCTGTTTTCTGATCCGGCGGGCAGTTTTTCCTTTGCAGGATATGCCGTGCTCAGAAAGAATGCGCCGTGCAGGAGGGTAGACAGGGTTTCCGATCTCTTCAGAGGTCATCGCGGCTGACTCGGCATGATGAAACAAGCCTTTCTTAAGGCAGATGTCATTGAAGATGAATTCAGCCATAGGGCTCCGGCATATATTGCCGTGGCAGACGAATAATACTTTGGTCATTTACTGTTCCTCAATATGGGCGGTGCTGTTTCCGATATACATCACAAAGATCTGGCAGGGATTATCCTTACTCCACAGATCCGGTATTACTTCAAATTCTTTAAAGCCAAGGGATCGATAGAACAGGTTTGTCTCATCATATTCCCGATAACATCCCTCTTGTACGGTTTTCACCTGGAGAAATGAATAACCTCTCCGGCAGGCCGTATTCTTTGCTGTGTCAAACAAAGCCCGGCCGATTCCCTGTCTGTGATATGCTTTCCTGATACCCATTGCATGCAGTTCGGCTGTATCTTTTCCTGTTTCATTCAGATATAAGAATCCGACCGGCAGTTCATTGTCAAAGGCTGCGAAGAACAGTTTATCCTTGCTGTGTGTGATATACGCTTCTCTGGCTTCCGGAATACCGAACCACTCAGGCAGATCTTCCAATATGCTTCGTGTGATCTGCATTTTTTCGGACTCCGAATAAATTTCAGTGATCTTCATATACAGCCTTCCTTGTTTTATATGACCATTCTGACATATTCGTTCGCTGTTTGCATATATTCTTTGCGGGCGGATCGGTCAGACGTTCACTCGAAAATATTCAGCATGTATCAGAATGCGGAACGAATATCAAACAAACATAAAAATGACCGGTACCACACAGGATACCGGTCTGCTCAGAAAGGACTTATTAACAATGAACTTACATATTATGCTCGGGGAAGAGACGTCTGGCTGTTTCTCTGATGTATAAGCGCGTCTCTTCGATTGTCAGAGGAATCTCTCTG
>CAMOPG010000075.1:0-11650 GCA_946622165.1 uncultured Erysipelotrichaceae bacterium | reverse complement strand
GTAGACATTAATACAGTAAAAAATCGCATTTATTAAAGTGAATAATGACTGTTGGTTCAGTTTTCGAGTCATTTTTGCTGGTTTTCAGAACTTTTTTAGAATTGAGAGGACAGTATGAGCGGCCGATTTGAACAGAAAACACATGAAACACTACTGAAACTGCTGAAAGTCAAGAGCCTGGACAGTATATCTGCGACAGATATTACCAGCGATCTTGAACTGACGAAGCAGGCGTTTTATTATCATGCCAAAAATGTACCGGAATATATCTGCGGGCAGATCCGGAAACATGTAAAAGAAATGACATCTGACTGCGGAAACAATATCAATAAGCTTCTGCCGGCTGCCGAGCAGGGCATGCACTATTTCCGTGCCAACCGGATCATTATGGACGGCATCATGAAATCAGAAAAGCGCGATATGTACCTTAACTGTCTGTATGACAGCATCAGGAAAGAGACAGAAAGCGTGCTGAACAGGCATCTGAAAAAGCTTCCTGTTGATCCGGAACAGGGTGATGCGGAAATGCTTGCTGAATTTATTTCCGGCACCCTTTATGAATTGCTGAAAAATGACCTGGAATCAGGGATGTCAAACGACCCCCTTTACCGGATAGAACAGTACAAAAGGTATTACGGAAAAGCAATTTCTGTAAATGTTGAAAAATTTATGAAAAAAACTGTGTGATTGTTCAAAATAATGAATCTTTTTTCTTGCGCGGTCAAAACAATAAAAAGCAATGATGATATAATATTATTTGACAACTATATTCAATTGTCATAAATAGCAGCGTGAGGCCAAACTGAGGTAGTGCCTTCTCCATCTATACAATCCTATTATTCATCGTTGCCAAAGCCTTGTACGAGGAGGCTGTATGCCCAAGAAGTTTGACCGGAAAATGAGAGCAGCACTGGAAACATTATTGCAGGATCGTCCCTTGGATAATATTACAGTCAGTGACTTAACAACAACGGCAGGAATTACGCGCCCTGCATTCTACTATCACTTCAGTTCAGTTCAGGAATATATCGAAGACACACTGGAAAAACAGCTGAAAAGGGTGTTTGTAAAACATCCCGACGGACTGGATGCGATTCCCGCCGCATTGATGGAACTGCTTGAAGCGTTTAAAGAGCAGAGCGTGTATGTCAATAAGATCTATGAATCTCAATATTATCAGCCGTATCAGGACAAGCTGAAAGAACTTCTGACCGATGTCTTTACAGAGCGGACAGCAGAATACCTGAAGAACAGGAACGAGCATGTGACCTGGAGGGATAAAAGACTGTTTATCAGACTTGCTGTGAATTCCTGCATTGAACTGATCGAAGTGTTTTTAAGCCAGAATATGCATGCGGATCCGGCTGCACTGATGGCTAAATACCGCATCTACATGGGAAGGCCTTTTTCACAGGTTTTATCTGATTTTTCTGTATAATCTGACTGAGTAGTACAATTGAGGGGAAGCAATGGTATGAAACTGGATGAGAAAAAAGCTGATAAAAAACGCCGGATGATGGCTGCGGCGTTTGAGTGTTTCAATGAAAAAGGTTTTATGAATACAGCCATCAACGATATCTGCTCAAAAGCAGGCGTTGCCAAAGGGACATTCTATTTGTATTTCGAAGATAAGAATGCCATTTATGAAGATCTCATCGATCATTGTTCCAGACTTGCCTGTGACCGCATCTATGCAGCCCTGTACAACAACGATGCGGCTTCTGCAAAAGAACTGATGATCAGCATTCTTGATGAACTGATCAGGCAGGGGAAAGAAAAGAATGTCATGTTCAGATTCCTTGGTGCCGATCTGAGATGGCCTTCATTGTCCGACGACAGCAACGATCTGATCATGTGCATGAGAACGAGCCTTGATCATATTGCCGATGAGGACAGGAAACAGAATGATTTCCGGGTCATGATGGAGCTGCTGTATACATATACTGCTGTTATCCATGCGTCTTTGACCAGGAATGAACCTGCGGATCCGGAGAGCTGCAGAGATGATCTGATCAGAATGACGCATCTGCTTTTGGATCAGGCATGATACATTCTTGGAGGTCGGTTTATCTGAACTGATCTTTTTTGTTATGCTACAATGAATTCAGCTGCAGCGTATTCGGAAATGATGAGTGCTATGAAACAGATATGGAATGAGATCAGGAATCATAAGATAAGAACCGCAATGTTTTCTGCGGCATTTTTTGTGTCCGGACTGATGCTGATCCTGTCTCTGGCTGTTTCCTCGGCAGCGCATAACGCAAAAACGCTTGTCAGAAAGTCCATGCGTGCAGCTGTGAGCTATGAGATCGATCATGATGGGTTCTGGGAGCACATCAGTGTGATCGACGATGATGATGAATTCAGCCGTGAATATCAGAACTATCCCCGGCTTTCGCAGGAAACCGCACAGATGAT
Source organism: uncultured Erysipelotrichaceae bacterium (assembly GCA_946622165.1). Classification (GTDB taxonomy): domain Bacteria; phylum Bacillota_I; class Bacilli_A; order Erysipelotrichales; family Erysipelotrichaceae; genus Bulleidia. The sequence goes on along the minus strand of CAMOPG010000075.1, from coordinate 9,232 downwards.
CGCAGAAGATGAACGTGTCACTGCCGTCAACTTCATCACATCCTCACCGGTATATTCATCCGGTTTTCATCATGTGCCGGCAGGCAGTGAAGATGGTGTCGGTTCCTATATTGATGAAAGCGGCGGAGAAATATTCTGGCAGGAACCCGATATTATGATCTGTGCAGTCAGGTATCCGGAGCTGATCGAAATAGCAGAAGGCACATGGACGCTGAGAGAAGGCAGGTTTCTTGATGAGACTGATACTGCAGGCGCTCTTGGCAGCGCCATGATCACTGCGGAACTGGCTGATCTGAACGGACTGAAGCCCGGTGACAGCTTCCATGTTGATTTTGCTGGAAACAGGGAAGCAGCTGACATGCAGAATGCCGGAATCGATATTTCCGGTTTCGGAATGACACTGACGGTCGTCGGAATATATGAGACACAGAATACTGTGGATCCTCAGAGTGAACAGTACTGGACCATGAGTCCGTGTGAATCTCCGGAGAATACGGTGATCATTCCGGCAGGAACGCTGGATAAGGAACTGTCGGAAGATCTGGCGCTTGAGCATGAATACTGGAAAAGACAGGGCGCTGCCGGAAACAGCGAAGAGGAATCCTCTGATGACCAGCCGGACAGCGTGGTGTTCCTGCTGGACGATCCTATGCATACAGAAGCGTTTATCAAGGATTATGCCGGAAAACTGGCTGATTATACATTTCTGAACGACGGGACGGAGCACTTTGAAGCACTGGTCAGACCGCTGGATATGAGCATATTCTTCGCACGAGTCATGACCGCTGTACTGATCATTGCGATGATCGTCATCACGGCACTGGCTTCAGCTCTGGTCTTCCGAAATACTGCAGAAAAGGCAGGAGTGCTTTACAGGCGTATCCTGCTGATGCTGGCAGTACCTGCTGCAGCAGGTCTGATCCTGGCTTTTGCGGCAGGTGCCGCAATGTCTTCCGCTACGGAAACGTTCATGAGCAGGTTCCTGGACAGGTTTGAAATGCGTGCCGGGGAAGAAGTGCCTGCTGAGCGGGTCTTCCAATGGATCTCGGAAGAGAATTGCTTCACAGATGTCAGTTCTGCCGAAATGCTGGAAAACTATCACATAAAGCTGACGCCGCTTTCCGCTGCCCAGTTATTTGGCAGCGGTGCCTGCATCATGCTTGCAGGAGCCCTGATCCCGGCATATCTGCTTGGAAAAAAGGGAAACGGAACAGCAGAAAGCTGATCGATACATCAGAAAATGCGGGAATCAGATCCATTCTGAAACCCGCATTTTTTATCATTTCAATCTTATCGAAGGTGCTTTACCGTATGCCTCCCGGATAGAAAGACAGATCCTCATGGCTGTAGCAGTCATAGCAAAGTCCGAACGGGTAATTCCAGGGGAGTTCTTTTCCGCATTTTCTGCATTTCCTCGGCGTCAGCTTCTGTTCTGACAGGATCCGCATGATCGCTGCAGACAGGTCTTTGCGGATCACGGAGATCACTTCGAACGATCCCGTATCCCGGGTGATCCTTCTGCTGTAGCCGTACAGCAGATCCATGCGGCGGTATTCCACTTCCAGCTCCTGGATATCGCCATGGGTGACAGTATACCTGGCATGATCCAGATAACCGGTAAGATCGCAGTGTTTTCCATGTGCTTCACAGCGTACAAAGTCCATCCATGTATCACGAAGCTCTGCGGTACGGATGTCAAACGGGATCATGACGAGCTGATAGATCAGGTCCTTGTCGCTCAGATGTGCTTCAGCTGCCTTTGCAAGATCGATCTGATCGTCGATATCGCCTTTCAGCAGTCCTTCCAGAACCTCCATATTCTTCCATCGCTCCAGCGTTTCGGATAAAGAACAATCGAGTTTCAGCAGAATGTCAGGGAAGGAAATATATGCGTTCTGCACTTTCTTCGGCTCGGAATTGAACAGCTTCAGAAAACGTCTGCGGTCTGCCGCTGACACGGCATAACCGGTATCATAAAGTCCTTTTCTGCCTGCTCTGCCTGCGATCTGCAGAACCTCGGAAGGTGTCAGGAACCTTTTGCTGTAGCCGTCGAACTTCTGCAGTTCCAGAAAAACGGTTCTCCGGATCGGCAGATTCATGCCCATACCGACTGCGTCTGTCGCAACGAGCAGTTCGGTTTCTCCTTCCGCAAACCTGCGGGCTTCATTGTGGCGCACATCATACGGCAGCGCACCGTAAATGATGGACACGGTCCGGTTCATCCTCTGCAGCTCCGCCGCCACAGCATGCACGTTCCTCCGTGAGAAGACGATCAGCGCATCACCTTTTTCGGCATTTTTCAGACTGCTGTCAAATGCGGTTGTCTCTGCGATCAGCGGCGTAAAGCGCTCATGATGCACAACAGTATATTCATCCTGGCAGTCTTCTATGATCCGGATGAGCAGATCCAGTGCTTCCGGTGCAGTGCAGACCTGGATCTCATCCGCATACAGGCCGTACATTGCCGCAGACCAGGAGCCGCCTCTGGAGGGGTCTCCGATCATCTGCGCCTCATCAATGACTGCACATTCATAGTGATAGGCGGTATCCAGCATTTCGATCGTGGAAGCCGTAAAAACAGAACCTTCCTCCCGGATCTCTTCTTCACCGGTGATCATCGTGCAGCTTCCTGCAAGATTCCGGATATTCTCGAACTGTTCATAAGCCATCAGGCGCAGAGGTGCCAGGTAAATGCCCCGGGATGTCTGTACCATTCTGCGTACGGCATCATGTGTTTTCCCTGAATTCGTCGGACCGACATGGATCACAAACTTTCTGTGAATACTGCGGGCAAGCGGGAACATCTCTGTATAACGGTCGGGAATGGTCTCAAGGATCGTTGTACGCAGTTTTTCCTCTCTGGCAGTATGTTCGGTATACTCCCTTTCCGCCTTGCGGTAGATCGTGCTGCGGGAAACAAGTGCCGAAATCTTTTCCTGTGTATAGCGGGCAAGGATCTCGTCGATCAGTTTTCCCGGAATGTCCGACTGCAGGATGAGGTCGTACAGGTCGGATCGTTGCTTATGATCAAGACGGCCGATACCGGACGGATGTCCGAGGATCCATTGGGTGAGATATTCCGCGTACAGAGTATCTACATAGGTGTATTCCCCGGGAATATGAAGGAATTTTGCGATATTGAAGAGAATATTGATCTGTTCAAAGAATAGAGGAAAGCAGTCAATATTCAGCTTTACGGGAGCTATCGGACGGGATGGCCATCCGTTCGGTTCACGGAAATAATACAGGCTCCTGTGACGGAAACCGCGGTCTGCAGAACGGAAAATATCCTTCAGGATTTCGTTTTTCTGTTCGCTCCAGACTTGCCGGACAAGATCGGAAGCTGTTAACTGAAATGCTTCTTTCTGCTTTCTGTTCAGTACGAATACGTAATGTTCATAGCCGCGGATGCTTTTTCCGCTTTTCAGGTCACTTTCAATAAACTCACGGAAGGATTCATACTCATTTCTGATTTCTTCACTCTGCTGTTCCAGCGGAAGAAACAGATACTTCATTTCTTCGGTCTCCTGAAAATACAGGTCAAGCTGCCGGACATATTCTTCCGAAGCCAGATACTGACGTACAGTGGCTTTTGCTGGCGTCCGTTTGAATTTCTGCTTCAGGAAACTGTCTCGTATTTTCCGTTCTTCTTCTTTTCTGCGGATCTTCAGGTATGTCTGATATACCGCTGCTTCTGTTATTTCTGAGGTTCTCTGATGCATGAGTTCCTCCTCTCTCTGCCAATAATATACGCAATTATAACCTGTTCCCTTCGATATGGGAAAAACCATACAGAAGAAATAAAGGATCATGCATGACTGCGGTCTGATATGAAGTTTTCGGTGATAATGCTTTTTTGCCTCTGGCGCTGGTGCTAGAATTAAGTCTGTATTTTTCAGGAGGAATGGAAAATGGATGAGAAACGGCTGCTGAGAGTTCTTGAGAATGATCCCCGCATCAGTGTGCGTGATCTGGCGGACATCATGAACGAAGACGAAGACGAAGTCAAGCGTGTGAAGACACGCCTCGAAAACGACCACATCATCTGCGGATACCATACAGTCATCAACTGGGATAAAGCAAACACGGACCACTGCAGTGCCGTGATCCAGGTCAGCGCCAAGCCTGAACGGGATTCCGGATATGACAGGATCGCCCGGAGGATCGCACGGTTCTCTGAAGTGACCAATCTTTATCTGACAAGCGGCGGAAGTGAGTTCCTCGTCATGATCGAAGGAAAGACCATGCGTGAAGTATCTGATTTTGTCGCTATGAAGCTTGCGCCGATCGAAGGCGTTACCGCTACCGTAACGTGCTTCCTGCTGAAACAGTATAAAGTAGCAGGAATCATACTGGATGATGAAGAGATCCTGGATGAAAGAAAGCTGGTACAGCCATGAGTGCTGAACGTTTTCTGAGCAGCCGTGTCAGACCGATCTCTGATTCACTGCTCTGGCAGTTCTTTAATCTTGCCAAAACAGTTGACGGCGTGATCTCGCTGAGTGTCGGTGAACCGGATTTCCTGACGCCCTGGCATATTTCCGAGGAAGGCATCTATGCGATCGAAAAAGGAAGGACCTACTATCCTCCTACACTGGGTCTGACAAGACTGCGGACAGGGATCGTCAGGTATTATGAAAGACGCTTCAATGTGTCCGGCTACAGTGAGTCCAACGTGCTTGTGACAGTCGGTGCCAGTGAAGCAATCGATCTGGTCTGCAGATCTGTTCTGAATCCCGGTGATGAATGCATCGTGCTTGATCCGGGTTATGTGGCATATGAACCGGCAGTTCTGCTGGCGGAGGCCAGGCCGGTATATCTGAAGCTGCGGGAAGAGGACGGGTTCAAGCTGACGCCTGAAGCACTTGAGGCTTGCATTACCGACCGTACAAAGATGATCATTCTGAATTATCCCAGCAATCCCACCGGCGGCATCATGAGCCGGGAAGACTATGAGAAAGTCATACCGATCCTGAAAAAGCACGATATTCTGATCGTTGCCGATGAGATCTACCTGGAACTGACATATGACAGGGAACCCTTTTCGATCGGTTCGTTTGAGGAGATCAGGGATCAGCTCGTGATCGTCAGCGGCTTTTCCAAGGCATGGTCAATGACAGGGTGGAGACTTGGCTATATGATCGCAGACGAAGATATGATCCACGCATGCAACTCCATTCATCAGTATTCAACGATGGGACCGGCAACGCCCGCCCAGTTCTCCGCGATCGAAGCGATCAGTGCCCGCAGTGATTCGGATATCGAACATCATTTTGAATCATTCAAAAACCGCAGGAATTTCCTGACAGCACAGCTGAACAGGATGGGTCTGTACACACCGCTTCCGGAGGGGGCTTTCTATGTATTTGCCAATATCAAGCCCACAGGATTGAGCAGCTATGATTTCTGTCTGCGTCTGCTGCAGGAAGAAAAGGTATGCATCATTCCAGGTACGGCATTCGGACCGAGCGGGGAAGGCTATGTCAGAATGTCCTATGCATACAGCCTGGAGGAACTGAAAACAGCCTGTGAGCGCATTGAGCGTTTCCTTTCGCAGTTTGATATGAAACATGGTACAAATGCCTGAGCACCAAAATCATTCAGACATCAGACATACGGCATTAAATGGCTTTCAGCTGGATCGCTGAGAGCTTTTTTCATCAGATCAGAGAATCGTGCCGCTGATGTCTGATCGGTCTGCAGAAACAATCGTACCCTCGTTTTAAGCGTGCTTTCTTGACATGCATACGGTTTTTTAATAGTATTTTGCTATATTTGTCCCTTAGGTACAGAAGGAGGAAGCTTCCTATGGATGATGGCGGTAGTATAACGCCCCTGCTTATTACGATACTGCTGATACTATTCGCAGATTTTGCTGCGGTCAGTGAGACAGCTCTGGCGTCGGTTTCGAAGGTCAGAATGAAAACGCTTGCGGACCACGGGAATCAGAAAGCACAACAAGTCCTGGATGCTTTGGATAATTTTGACCGTACGATCAGTACACTGCTGATCTGCACGAATATAGCGCACCTGGCGATCGCTTCCATTGTTACGGTGGAGGTGACAAAACGCTGGGGTCTTTCTGCTGTAACGATATCGACATTGATCACATCTCTGGTCGTATTCTTTATTGCAGAGATGCTGCCGAAAAGCATTGCAAAGAAATACAGCGAAAAACTGTCGCTGTGGTGCATACCGTTCCTGACATTCCTGATCGGACTGTTCCGCCCGGTCTCTCTGCTGCTGGCAGCGATCGGATCCTTTGCGGCTCAGTTTGTTAAAGGAGATCCGCCCGTCTCGGCTACGGAAGAAGAGATCCAGGACATCATTGAAGATATGACGGAAGAAGGTACTCTTGACGAAGAACACGGGGACCTCATTTCATCGGCTCTGGAATTCAACGATCTGACTGTGGAAAGCATCCTGACGCCCCGCGTGGATGTATGCGCACTTGATATCGATGCGACGCCGGAAGAGATGCTTGAAGAGATCCGTACTCAGAATCACAGCCGTCTGCCGGTATATGAAGGAAATATCGATCATATCATCGGGATCCTTCAGATCAGAAAGTATATCCGTTCTTATCTGAAGGAAGGGGCTTCAGTCGATGTGCGTTCCATGCTTGATGAACCGTTCTATGTGACGGAGAACGCCAAGATCGATGAGCTGCTTCCGAAAATGAGCCGTGAAAGACAGAGCATTGCGATCGTTACGGATCATTACGGCGGAACTGTCGGCATCGTGACGACAGAAGACATTCTGGAGACACTGGTAGGTGATATCTGGGATGAAGATGATGTTGTGGAAGATCCGTGCATTGATCTGAAAAACGGCAGCTGGCTCGTTGATGCGGAAGAAACAGTCACGGATACATTCTGGAATATCGGCTTTGACGATCCCGAAGAAGATGAATCCCTGTCCAACAAGCGTATCGGTGAATGGGTGTTTGAACACTTCCAGGAGGTGCCTGAGGTACAGGAATCCTTTGTTTACCATGGACTGATCGTATCTGTTGCCAGCATGGATCATAACAGGATCCTGAAGGTCATGATCAGACTGCCCAAGGAAAAGAAGGAAGGAGAGGAAACAGTATGACGATCTATTTCGTAATTGCGGGAATCGTCCTGTGTATTTATCTGTCGAATTTCTTCTCCGGTGCAGAAATGGCCTATTCTTCCTGCAATCTGCTCCGACTGGAGAATGAGCGTGATGCCGGTTCCGTACCGGCAGCGATCGCTGTTTATATTGCCGAACATTTCGATGACGCGCTGAGTTCGATCCTGATCGGAAACAACCTGGTCAATATTGCCAGCTCCTCACTTGCGACAGTCGCAGTGCTGCTGCTGACGGGAAGCGATGAAATGACATGGGCTGCAACAACGATCATGACGATCCTTGTGATCATATTCGGTGAAACGATCCCTAAGATCACGGTGAAGCAAGGCGCAAACAGGTTTGCGATGAAATATGCTTATCCTGTCAGGATCCTGATGTTTGTCCTGAAACCGCTGGTCGTACTGGTCGTGGGTCTGGTGAATCTGCTGACCATGTTCATGAAAGGGGAAGCGGATCCGGAAGACAATGATGAGAAGGTGGAAGAACTGCAGTCGATCATTGAAACAGCAGAGAATGAGGATGTGATTGACGAGGAAGAGAGCGAGCTTGTTCAGGCAGCGATCCATTTCTCCGATGTATCCGCATCCGAGGCAATGACTGCCAGAGTCGACGTGCTGGCGATCGATATTGACAGCACATGGGAAGAGATCCTGGAGGTCATTGAGGAAACGCATTATACGCGCATTCCCGTTTATGAAGACAGCATTGACCATATTATCGGCGTTCTGCATATGAACAGATTCCTGAAGGCAATGACTGAGAGTGAACGCGTGGATATCCGTTCACTGCTGATGGAACCGTGCTATGTTTATAAAACGACCAAGCTTCCGGAAGTGCTGAACACATTCCGCAAAGCAAGACAGCATCTGGCTGTTGTCGTTGATGAGTACGGCGGTACCCAGGGCATCATTTCCATGGAAGACGTTCTTGAACAGGTGGTCGGCGATATCTGGGACGAAAGTGATACTGTCCAGGATGAAGTGGTTCAAAGGACCGAAACGGAATATGAGATCGACGGCGATATGCCGATCACTAATTTCCTGGATCTGCTCGGCATCCGTGAAGATCAGTTCGACTGTGAAAGCGAAACAGTAGGCGGATGGACAGTAGAGCACTTCGGAACATTCCCCAAACCGGGAAACTCGTTCCATGATCACGGATTTACGCTGACGGTGCTGGCAATGGGCGATCATCGTGTAGAAAAAGTCCTAGTCAAACTTGACCAGAAAGAAGAACAGTAAGCGGTTCTTTCGCAAAAAACGCAGCTGACAAAAAAGGTTTCCGTGTTTGGAAACCTTTCGTTTATATCGTGATCAGGACCTGCCGTATTTTGAAGCATTCGCTACTTTGAGACCGGACTCTTCGATCGTCTTCACCAGTTCTTCGCGGGAATAAGTACCATCGCTGATCATTTTTTTGATATTCCCGCCGAAATATATGACCGGCGTCCCTGCCGGGGCATGCCTGTGCAGTTCACGCGGAGCCCATCCTCTCATATACCATGAGTGCATGGAATTGAGCAGATCGGTTATCTTCTGTACAAGCATTCTGAACTCATCTTCTGTCAGAACAACGCCGGCTTCTTCCAGATCATCAACGAGCATGTGCAGATTTCTGGTGAATTCCAAATCACTGCACTGATACCGTTCTTTATATTCTTTCAGCAGACGTTCAGAAGCAGAAAGTGTCTCAAGACTTTTGACCGTTTGTCTCCAGTAATTCCCTTCGGCGCCCTTCCTGTTTCCGTACATCTCGTTCATGTCTCTGTCATAAACTGTTTCAAGGCGGAAATCCTTAAGCGGTTTGCCAAGGTACGGGTTCGGTTTCATGGTTTGAAATGTGTCTTTGACTTCCGGCAATGAAGAAACAAGCTGATCAAGGAAGTGAAGCAACTGTATTTCTTCAGGCGAAGCAGGATCATCCCGGTACGCAAGGATATCCTCCGGAAAGTACAAAGGATAGTTCATACTGCTCTCATTGATCGACTGGACACAATTGAATCTGTACCAGCCGGGCACAACAGCGTCTTTCCTGACGACCTGCCGGTCTGCGTTTTTCGGAGTCTCAAGAGAGTAGATCTCATTGATCTCATAAACGTAATACGGCTGTTCTTCAC
>CAMOPG010000074.1:0-11704 GCA_946622165.1 uncultured Erysipelotrichaceae bacterium | reverse complement strand
CTTATCGCAGTCCTTTGAAGCAGAGAAAGATCATTGAGAAGACCGTCCTTGTCATCAGGGACGGGGAACATTTCCTTCTGCATAAGCGTCCTGATACAGGACTGCTGGCAGGTCTGTATGAATTCCCTTCCGTTGATGCTGTATTGTCCGTCAGGGAAGCACTGGATGAAACAGAACGTCTGGGCTTTGAACCCCTGCATATCAGACGCCTTCCCGACAGCAGGCATATCTTCACGCATCTGGAATGGCATATGACCGCATATGAGATCCGCACAGCATCCCCCCTGGCATGCTCGGAAGGCTATATTCTGGCAGACAAAAAGGATCTCGCTCAGCGCGCGATCCCTAATGCGTTTCAGAAATACAAAGATTATTACCAGCTGAGGGATTAACCCTTGGGTCTGAACAGATTCTTCAGAAATCCTGAAGCATCTGTTTTTTTCTTCGTCTGTACCTGTTTCTCAGCAGTTTCTTTTTTCTCTGCCTTGATCACACGGACCTCCATTTTGCGTTCCGGTTCCTTAGGCTGTTCCTTCTTTGGTTTGGGCTGCTGAGGAGCAGGTTTGTTCTTCTGCCTGGCAGGTGCTTTCTGTTCCTGTTTCTTCGGTGCAGGTGCTTCCTGCTTTTTCTGTTCAGGACTCTTCTGCACAGCAGCTTTCTGTTTCTTCTGCTGTGACTGGCGTCTGCGCTGCTGCGGCTTTTTCCTGGCAGGCTGCTGCTGTACAGGAGCAGCTTCTGCCGGTTTGACCGTCAGTGCTTCACCGTTCTCCCTGGTCCAGGCAGCTGTGTTGTCACCGCCTCTATGCATGAGGAACTGGGCAGCGGTATTCAGGTCACGGAACTGATAGTTTCTGTCGAACTGGATCCTGCCGTCTTCTGCTTCGGACAATACGCCTGATGACATCAGGCTTGTAAACAGCGACTTCATGGACTTCATTTCCTGAGGCCCGTACGCCTTCATGGTCGTACCGGAAAGCACTTCAATGTTGTCGGAGCTGTGATATACAGCTCTGGCATTGACGGTAGGTGCTGTGAGCACGATCATGTCATCGTCTTTTTCATCTTCAGCTGTGACAGCTGCGTCTTCATACGGATACAGACGGATGATCTGTTCAGCCAGTCTGTCGCAGCGTTCAAGGATCTCCTTGGGCGTCCATTCGTTCAGTTTCAGGATCTCCGTATTCATGCGGATATGCAGTGTCTTGGACAGCACCTTCTTTTTGAACGCAAAGTCCTGATTGCCCATGCGGGTATTGTCATACTCCGCACACAGCGTCAGGTTGCCGATGAGGTTGGCATAGAAGGAATACTCATCATCATTCTTGGCCTGCGCTGCTTTCTTCCAGTAATTGTTCGGATGCTGGGGCATGATATGCTCGATGTTCAGGGCGGAAGTATCTACCTCAGCCGTTGCCCCGTCATGTTCGATCCTTTCAAGCACAGGTCTGATGCACATCAATGAATATGCATTGACTTCCCTCAGTCTGCTTCTGAGCAGCGCATCACTCGGCATTGCATATGCTTTGCCGCGGTTATAGCGGATCAGGTTGACCTTCAGGATATCCATGATATTCCTTCTGGCATTCTTTTTATGAGAATTCATCACGGATCTCAGAAGCTGCGGGAAATACCTGCTCAATCCGCCGGAATCATTTCCGACAAGCGCTCTTCTCATCAGATAAGAGTCGATCAGACGTACGACTGCACAAAGATCCTTTTCGCTGATCTCTTCATCATCAAACATACGGAACATTTCCAGAAGGAACGGTGCAGGCATTCTTGATTCATTTCTGCGGAATTCCTTCAGGACGCCTTCCAGTGCCGTATTCTCTGCCGGTCCTGTATAGATCTCGTAATAATAACGGCAGTAGCGGTTGATGTCCCGCATACGTATTTCCTTGCTGTCTTTGGAAGTATTCCAATACTCCTTGAAGCCCTGGTATACGTCCTTTTTGCTCAGCAGGTTATATGTTTTCGCCGCAATATAATACCGGAAGAATTCTTCCAGTTTTCTGGAATCCGGGCAGTATCCCTCCAGCGGCTTCCAGTACAGACGGTAATTGCGTTCCTGGATATCGCTGGTGTCATTCATCAGGATATAATTTCGGATCAGGTCTGCCGATGTCAAAGGCGCGCCTGTTGAGTTGATCGACTCAAAGATCTGCTGGGCATTGTCATGGTCGGACAGCGGGAATGCAAGGATATCCATCCTGCTGAGTGTGTTCAGGATCTCCAGCAGGGAGTATTTCTTTGAGAACTCCCTGATCCGTTTATAAATATATTCATAGTTTCTGTAGACGTTGCCTTCCTTTTCCCTGCGGCTCAGATCTTTTCCGTTTCCGTAGACAAGCTTGGCGTATACGTCATCGTCACTGACCATGGGCTTCAGACGGAGTTTGATCTGTTCCACGGTATGACGGTTGTAAAGATAATAATCATCGATCATTCCTGAGGCGTTGCTGTCACGGTCTTCTTTGGCGATCGCTTTGAGCGCAAGCAGGAAAATAAACGATGTTGTCAGTCTCTGCTGACCATCTACGATCTGGATCTCTTTATACATTGCAGAGAGTTCGGATTCCATGTAGATCAGGATCCCGAGGAAATGCGAGCTGATCTTCGCTCCGAGCAGGTCTTCTATATCATCCAGAAACCGTTTTGTTTCAGAATCGGGATTCCAGGTGTAATTTCTCTGATAAACAGGAATGACAAACTGGGAACCCATCATGGATTTTATAAAGTCAGAAACATTCGTTCTGACCGGTTGTCTCATCATTCAGTAATTGCCTCCGTAAAAAACGATACAAGTATACCATTTTTTCACAATCCTGTGGGAGTAATCTCAGGATCGCTCAGAACGGATACCTGTATCTATGAACTTATTGGTCGTCAGCTTATCCCGGCAGATCCTCCGGCTTACTCTCCTTCCAGGTAAAAAGAAGGCACAAGATCATGACCGGCAAACTGACTGCAGTAACCAAGTCCTGCTTCTCTGACTTCTCTGATGTGCTCTTTCAGTTCCGCAAGAGTCATTTGCGAAAGTCCGTTTTCCCAGGACTGTGTCTCCGCATACATGTATTCAGGATCTTTCGGATCGGTATATCCGCCGCTTCCCACAGACATATGCTGTTCTGCCTTTCTGCAGTGATCCCACCACAGCAGCGCACAGACACGCCCGCCTTCCGCATAAAGGATATCCAGAAAAGACTCCCAGTCCGCAAACAGATATTCTGAGCAGAATGCATGTTCCTCAATGTAGTTTCTGACTGTCTGACTTAACATATGCACCTCATGATCCAATGGAAATAAGGACGTTTATTGTCTGCATTGTGCAGTATGATAAACGTCCATCAAAAGATTACTGATTGTCTCCGTCTTCTTTGATCAGGATCCTGACTGCCTCAATGGCTGCCCTGATCGCATGATCCGGATCATGTACCTGGGGGTTGGGAAGTCCTTCTTTAGCACGTTCCTGGTTTGCCACGGCAAGCAGGACAGTTCCGCACCTGACTCTCAGATATGACGCAACGATAAACAGCGCCGCAGATTCCATTTCGGAAGCTTTGCAGCCGAGCTTGACCCACGCGTCCCATTTCCGGATCAGTTCCTGACCGTTGGGAAGTGTCTCAGGCCTGTGCTGACCGTAGAACGCATCCTTGCACTGGACGACACCCGTATGATACGGATATCCGAGATTTCTGCATGCCTGCACCAGTGCATTCGTAATATCCAGGTCTGCGACTGCCGGATATTCGATCGGTGCATATTCCCTGGTCGTTCCTTCCATACGGATCGCACCTGTCGCGATGACCATGTCTCCGCTCTTGACGTTCAGGTCAACGCCGCCGCATGTTCCGACACGGATAAATGTATCCGCACCGCAGGCTGTCAGTTCCTCCATTGCGATCGAAGCGCTCGGTCCGCCGATTCCTGTGGAAGTAACGGATACTTTCACTCCGTCGATATAGCCTGTATATGTCACAAACTCCCTGCTGTCTCCCACAAGTTCTGCATCATCAAAATATGCCGCGATCTTTGCACAGCGTTTCGGATCACCCGGCAGAAAAACATATCTGCCTACGTCACCATTTCCGACACCGATATGATATTGCTTGCCGGATCCTTCAGAATAATCAATCATACATTCAGATCTCCTGTCTTCTATTATGTTTTATACTTCTGCTGATTCCATTATACCCGTTCTGCAGGGACTTAGAAAACATGCGTGAAAAATAATCTGAAAAAAGTTAAAATTATTGTTGCTTTCATTTGGGGTCTATGCTAATATAACAAAGCATCACGTGTGGCTAGTTGGTGAAGCGGCTTAACACACCGCCCTTTCACGGCGGCATTCACGGGTTCGAATCCCGTACTAGTCACCATTTTTATTAGGGGTATCGTACAATGGTAGTACATCGGTCTCCAAAACCGCTGATGGGAGTTCGATTCTCTCTACCCCTGCTCGATACTGCATCAGATGTGACGTATGTCCATCTTTTTTTGTATAATGAGAGGTAAAGCGGAGACTCTATGACACAATCATCTTTATTTGATGAAAACAGATATATGAATGCCCCTCTGGCAGACCGTATGCGTCCGACGACTCTGGAAGAATATGCCGGACAGGCACATCTGCTTGCAGACGGAAAGATCCTGAAGCGGATGATCGACCGTGATGAGGTGCAGTCCATGATCTTCTGGGGTCCTCCCGGCGTCGGGAAGACCACCCTGGCGAAGATCATCGCTGCGACCACAAAATCACGCTTTATTACGTTTTCTGCTGTTACTTCCGGGATCAAAGAGATCAAGGAAGTCATGAGCAAGGCTGAAAGCAACCGTGCAATGGGCGTCAAAACGATCGTCTTCGTGGATGAAATACACAGATTCAACAAAGCACAGCAGGATGCCTTCCTGCCCTATGTAGAACGCGGATCGATCATTCTGATCGGCGCGACCACCGAGAATCCTTCGTTTGAGATCAATTCAGCTCTGCTTTCCCGCTGCAAGGTCTTCGTACTGTACGCACTGAGCGCGGATGAACTGGTGGGACTGCTGAAACGTGCCGTGACCGATCCCAACGGATTCGGCACATGGAACGTCACGATCAGCGATGATCTCTTATATCTGATCGCAAACTATGCCAACGGTGACGCCAGAACAGCACTCAACACACTGGAAATGGCTGTGCTGAACGGGGAAGGCAGCGGATCGGAATCCATTGTCACGCGTGAAGTGATCGAACAGTGCATTGCCGGGAAATCCCTGCTGTATGACAAGAACGGAGAGGAGCACTATAACCTCATCTCTGCCCTGCACAAATCCATGCGCAACTCGGATGCGGACGCAGCGGTATACTGGCTTGCCCGCATGCTGGAAGCAGGCGAGGATCCCCTGTATATTGCAAGGCGTGTCGTCAGATTTGCTTCAGAGGATGTCGGCATGGCGGACAGCCGTGCACTTGAGATCGCTGTGGCCGCCTATCAGGCATGCACATTCCTCGGCATGCCGGAATGCAATGTCCACCTGACGCATGCTGTGGTGTTCTGTTCTCTGGCACCGAAGTCCAATGCGCTTGAAGTGGCGTACAACACAGCTGCGGAAGATGCCCGCAATATGCTGGATGAACCGGTTCCCCTGCAGATCAGGAACGCCCCGACAAAACTGATGGAGGAGCTTGGCTACGGGAAAGACTACATCTACGCGCATGACACAAAAGAAAAGGTCACGGCAATGCAGTGCCTGCCTGACAGCCTGAAGGACAAGCATTACTACAACCCGACCGAACAGGGCGTGGAAAAACGGGTCAAGGAACATAAAGAAAAAATAGAAGCCTGGAAAAAGTGGAAGCGCGAACAGGAACAGTCTGAAAAACAGTAATGAAAAAACAGCCGGTATGATCAATCATGGTCATACCGGTTATTTGTGTACTGTGTTATTTGATCTTCAGCGGTCTGATCCTGTCCAGCACCAGCTTTGCGGTATAGCCGGTCAGGAAACCCATGGGGATCGATCCCAGCAGCATATACGGCAGGATCGCCGCAAATGCCGGCTGATTGTAGAACATCATGACAACGAACACCTGTCCCAGTGAATGGGCGATCGATGACATGATGGAAGTGAACATCAGGGATGACTTCATTCTGTCCATGATGATCAGTGTCAGGCTTGACAGCACCACGCCGCCAAGTGCGATCCAGAATGTGCTTCCGAAGATCATGCCTCTCAGCAGGTTGCCGATCATGACGCGCATGACATTGACGATGATCATATCCCTGACACCCAGGATCCTGATCGTGATCAGCGCAATGATATTCGCCAGGCCGATGCGCAGTGTCAGAAAGATCGGACCGATATAGATCGATTCGATCAGGTTCAATGTGATCGCCATTGCCGACAGCAGCGTCAGATATACGAAATGTCTAGTACGGTTGATCGTCATTCAGCAGTCTCCAGAACCATAATATACACTTCATTCGGCATGCAGGTGATCGGAAGCAGGTCATCGACCGTGACCCATCCCATACCTGCGCAGATATGATTCGGACACTCTTCATTTGTAACGTGCCACTGACTGTCCTTGACTTCAACATCCAGTGTCCCGTAGGAGCCCTGGACATGATATACAGCATCTTCCTCCGGATCAAATGCATGGATGAGCTTATCTCTGTGGTAGATGCCTACCATGGTCTTCGGCTCTTCTTCCTGCTTCCAGAACGGATTTTTCAATACCAGCAGTGCGGCCACTGAAAGCACAGCGATCGCAATGAGAATGTAAATTTCTTTTTTCTTCATAACGAAGCTATTTTAGCATCATTCACCTTCAGATACCAGTTGTACATCAATGCTGTTCTCTGATATGTTCCATAACCAGGTCCATTGCTTCAATGTATCCGCTGATGCCGTGTCCCTTGATCTGGGCAATGCAGTAAGGTGCAGCGTAAGAGATATGCCTGAACGGTTCCCGTTCATCGATATCACTGATGTGCACTTCGACAACAGGGATCGGTGCGATTGCCTTGACAGCGTCCGCGATTGCAATGCTTGTATGCGTATAAGCACCCGGATTCATGACGATCCCGTCATAGCTGCTGAAATACGCTTCCTGGATCCAGTCCACCAGATCACCTTCATGATTGCTCTGGCGGCAGTCTGCTTCAACGCCGCGTTCCTTCGCCTCTTTTGTGATCAGTTCAATGATGCCCTGATACGACGTTG
Organism: uncultured Erysipelotrichaceae bacterium; assembly: GCA_946622165.1. Lineage (GTDB taxonomy): Bacteria > Bacillota_I > Bacilli_A > Erysipelotrichales > Erysipelotrichaceae > Bulleidia. The sequence goes on along the minus strand of CAMOPG010000074.1, from coordinate 4,492 downwards.
TACCGTATATGTTTTTCTCACGGATGCCGACCATATTGAGATTCGGTCCGTTCAATACCATGATCTTTGTCATGACTGTGCCTCAAATGCCTTTCTGCGTTCTGTTGACTGAATGAGCAGCCGCTTCATCTCTTCCGTATCTCCTGTCCGGATCAGATCACTGAATCTCAGCAGTTCGGATGCCAGTGCATCGATCTCAGCTGTCAGATAATCCCCGTTCAGCATAAAGAGCTCCGGCCACATGTCCTCATTGATCCTGGCGATCCTCGTCAGATCACGGAAGCTGTCTCCCGTAAAGTCCGCCAGATGCGTATTATTCTTCACATTCATCAGGCTCACAGCGACGATATGCGTCAGCTGCGACAGGAACGCGATCATCTCATCATGCTGTTCAGGCGTGAGACAGGATATTTTTTTGAATTTCAGGATCTGCGCGATCTGCCGTGCATCAGAAATCGCTTCTTCCGTATTGTTTTCCGTCGGAACAATAATGAAATTCGCTTTTTCAAACAAAGACGCATCCGCATAGCGGATCCCTTTGTATTCCCTGCCTGCCATCGGATGACAGGCGATGTATTCTATGTCCGGTCTGAGAAATGATGAGATCTGCGATACCACGCTGCGTTTGACGCCTGTTACATCGGTGATCAGTGTGCCCGGCTTCAGCAGATGCTGGTGTTCCTTCACCCAGCTGACGAAAACATGCGGATACAGTGCACAGATCAGAAGATCTGTGTCGCTGACAGAGCTGACATCCGTGCCACCGGCTGTGATCCAGCCCTTTTCTTTGGCATAGGACACAGCTTCTTCGTCAATGTCGATCCCCCGGACGCTGTATCCAGCCCGGGCAAATGCCTGGGCATAGCTGCCTCCGAGCAGACCGAGCCCGACGATCGTGATGACGGTATGATGGTCAATCATATAGCGTTACCTCCGCCCCCGCGGATCTCAGGTCTTCCAGAAATCCCGGATAGCTTTTATCTGCAGCCTCGCAGCCTGTGATACTGACAGGCTCCTGCATAGAAGCTGCCAGTACACTGAGCGACATGACGACACGGTGATCCCCGTGTCCGTCCAGCTCTGTCCCGTGCAGCAGTCTTCCGCCATGCACGGTGACGGTCGTTTCATCAGAAGAAATATCGCAGCCAAGTTTTCTCAATTCCGCTTCCATTGCCGCAATGCGGTCGCTTTCCTTGTAGCGCAGTCTGCCCGCATTCACAAATACGGATGTTCCCTCCGCTGAAGCAGCCAGCGCAAACAGTACTGGCCCGAGATCCGGACAGTCCGAAAGATCGATCCGGCAGCCGTGCAGTTCATGCGGAATGATGCGGTATCCGCCATCGATCTCAATGATCTCAGCACCCATTGTCCGCAGAATATCGATGATCTTATGATCGGGCTGATGTGAGTCATGACGCAGTGCAAGGACATCTGCCTGCTGATGCGTCAGACATGCCAGGCACAGGAAGAACGCTGCCTGGGAATCATCCCCGTCTACTGTATATGTCCTGCTGCGGTATTTCTGGCCGCCCGGTATTTCGATCGTCAGACCAAGATCACGGAATGCGATCCCCGCATCCTGCAGGACGTCCTCTGTCAGTGCTGCATATGACCGTGACTCATACGGTTCCGTGATATGGAGCACGGAATCCTCTGATAACAGCGGGAGTGTCAGCAGCAGTCCTGTAATAAACTGTGATGAAATATCCCCTCTGACCGTAAATTCACCCGGGGACAGCGGTCCCTGCAGATGCAGGATCCTGTCCTTGATTTCAAAGGGCAGAGACTGCTGTTCAAACAGATCCTGATACACGTCCAGCGGGCGGTCCATCAGCCTGCCATGTCCGGTAAAACGGCAGGGCTTTCCTGTCATTGCGAAGACCGGGATCAGGAAGCGCAGTGTACTGCCCGATTCCGAGCAGTCGATCAGGTTTCCGTCATACCTGTGACGCATGCCGGTTCCTTCCACGATGCAGCGGTCAGGCTCTTCACGGATCACGGCACCGAACTGTCTCAGACAGCGGATCGTCGCTTTCATATCCTCGTTGTCTGCAGGATGAATGATCTCGGATCTGCCTTCTGCAAGTGCTGAAACGATCAGCGCTCTGTGGGAAAGCGACTTGGAGGGCGGTATCCTGACGGTAAATCCGTCTGCCGTCCCTTTTCTGATCAGCGCTTTCATCAGATCTCTCTTCCTACTGCCCCGGCGACTGCCCTGGCCTTTGTGATCAATGACGCAAAGCGGTCAGGCTTCAGGGACTGCGCACCATCAGACCACGCGCTTTCCGGATGCTGGTGGACCTCAATGATCAGACCGTCGCAGCCTGCTGCGATGGCAGCCAGCGCAACCGGTTCGATCAGCTTCCAGTCACCGGTCGCATGGGAAGGATCAATGATGATGGGCAGATGCGTACGCTGTTTGATGATGGGAATGACCGCAGGATCCAGTGTGTTCCTCGTGTATTTTTCGAATGTACGGATGCCGCGTTCACACATGATGACATTCGGATTGCCGCTCGCCATGATGTATTCCGCGGACATGATCCATTCTTCTATGGTGGCTGACATGCCGCGCTTCAGCAGGACCGGTTTGTGCAGACGTCCGACAGCCTTAAGCAGCGTATAGTTCTGCATATTTCTGGCACCGATCTGAACGACATCAACGTTCTGCTCGAATTCATCGAGCTGTGCCGCATCCATCAGTTCCGTAACGATCGGCAGACCGGTTTCTTCACGTGCCTTTACCATATCCATGATGCCTTCTGTTCCAAGACCCTGGAAAGCATATGGAGAGGTACGGGGCTTATAGGCACCGCCTCTGAGCATGTCTGCTCCGGCTGCCTTCACAGCCCTGGCGATCTCAAGTGTCGGCTCCAGTCCTTCGATCGAACATGGTCCTGCCATGAGCACGATCTTTTCATGTCCGCCGATCCGGATGCCGTTGACATCTATAATGGTATCTTCGGGATGGAACATCCTGTTTGCCAGTTTATACGGAGCAGCGACTCTCTGGACATTTTCCACCCATTCATTTGCCAGGATCGACCTGTCATCCAGCTGGGTCGTATCACCGACCAGTCCCAGCACGATATAGTTTTCACCATAGCTCCGGTGAACTGTCAGATTTCGTGCTTCAAAGGAATGAACGATATTTTCCACCGCGGTTTCAGGCGCGGTTCTTTTTAATGTAATGATCATACGCTTTCTCCGTTTCCGTCATGTTCACCTGTCTGCAAAAGGATCCTGTTCAGACAGTCTTCGATCGTATCATTGTTTGTGATGCGGATATCCGCAAAGCTTTCATATATGCCATAGCGTTCTTGATAAAGCTTTAATACGCTCTCATAATCCGGTGACAGCGGTCTGTCGCTTGAGCCGTACAGCAGATCAGGCCTGCGGTCCAGCCAGACGATCAAGCCGTTGGCAGCCAGTTTTTTCATATTTTCGGGATCTTTGATCACGCCCCCGCCGCATGAGATCACGGAGTGCTCATACAGCGCGATCTCACTGACCGTTCTGCGTTCTGCTTCCCGGAAGAAGGCTTCTCCATGCTCGGCAAATGCACGGGGGATGCTCATGCCCATGTGCTTCTCCGTCAGCTCATCCATTTCCACCAGCTGTTTCCCGGTCGCCTCACTCAGCAGGGCACCTAATGTTGTCTTGCCGGAAGTCGGCATGCCGATGAGGACGATATTCTGCTTCTGCCTCAACAGCATGCGGATGCACGGTTCGATCAGATCCCGGTCAAGTGTTCTTCCCGTAAACAGCTCTCCTGCCGCAAATGCCTGCCGTACAAGCATTTCCAGTCCGCCAAGCGTCCTGCAGCCGCGCATCCCTGCAGCAAACAGGAATGCCGAGCGTACCGGATTGGCGATCACATCGATCACTGTTTCCGCACACTCAAGTCTGTTCAGGTCTGCCGGCATGTCACTGATCTTAGGATACATGCCCACAGGCGTCGTGTTGACGATCACTTCAAAGCTTCCCCGATACAGTTCTTCATAACTGATCAGGTCATCATGCGGCGTGCGTGACACCACACTGACCTGAGCTCCCAGGTCCCTGAGCGCTCTGGATACTGCTTTGGAAGCCCCGCCGCTGCCAAGCACAGCAGTCCGTTTTCCGCTGATCTCCATGCCTGCGTTCACCAGCATGTCGCGGAAGCCCAGATAATCGGTGTTGAAGCCTTTCAGTCTGCCGTTCCTGTTGACGATGCAGTTGACTGCACCGATCTCGCGTGCAGCAGGATCGATCTCATCGAGATACTGCATGACTGCGGTTTTATAGGGGATCGTGACATTGACGCCGTCAAAATCACGGTCCTTCAGAAATGTTTCCAGTTCTTCCGGTTTCAGATCGATCAGTTCATACGCCTCACCGAGAAAGAAACGATGGATCTGCGGCGACCAGCTGTGTGAGAGCGGATGCCCGATCAGCCCGAGCCTCATAATGTGTCCTCTTTCAGCCACATCAGACCAAAATGCTGAGCGAG
>CAMOPG010000073.1:0-11817 GCA_946622165.1 uncultured Erysipelotrichaceae bacterium | reverse complement strand
CCCTGACTGCTCCCGATGACTAAAGTCACGGGGTTCTCAGGAATTATCTGCTTTTCCGGAGTTCATCACGGTCAGAAGTTCTGACCGTATGTTAGCTCAGGCACTGACAGGATCCCTGATCTGTTGCGGAGCTGCTTCGTACGAAGGATGCTTCTCCAGCCCGGCCATTTATGACCTGCTGTGCATTTTCGCTTCCGCCTAACGACTGCACAGTCAGTCAGCCGGATAATTTTATGAGTTATCAGCTCAGTATCTTTCAGCTGATATACCAGCTGAGTTTTCCTGTTTCCTGAAGTCTCTTCAGTTCTTTCTTCTGAAGGACGATGTAGTGTTCAAAGTCTGCTGCGCAGGACTCATAATCAACTGTATCCGGTTTCTCAGAGTCTTTTGAAGAATAAGCAGTATGTCCGGTTATAAATGCAGAATAGAGATCCCGCTGTACCATGATCCCTTCGACTTCAAATGTCCGGACACTGAGATCCTTCTTCACTTTTTCTCCCGTCGCATGATTGATCTGGGATGCACATATCTTTGATGTGTCTGTATGTATCAGTTCTTTTCCAATGTAATGAAGCTTTCTGTCAAGAATTGCTTCAAACATTGAAGGTGCGTGGTTTGCCAGAGCTTTGCCGAACCTCGATTTTCTGTTATATCTTCCGTTCTTCTGATTGACGGATGTTTTCTTTGAACGTTTCTGCAGAGCTCTGTAGTTCATTGTTTCGCAAATAATGCACGTGCTTCTTTCGAGCATTTCATTAGCGAGTTTTTCGTGGGATTCCTTCAGGGAGGCTGCACGTTTTCTGTACAGCTCTCTTCTTTTCGCCCGAAGTTTTCTGTACCGTCCGGAATACTTCCACTTCAGTTTCCCTCTGAGGATCGTTCCGTCATCCTTATAGTTTGACGGATTAGATGCTCTTCTGCTTCGGTCCATTGCGCGGCTGATTCTTCGTATTTCCGCATCTGTTTCCGGTATTTCAGGTGCCAGCGCATGGAGTTGAACATGTTCCGATGACACTTCCGCCACAGTTGAGACTCCGATATCCAGCCCAGTGACCGTTTCTTCAGATCCGTATTCATGTTTCTTCGGAGGAATGCCTCGTAAAACAAGCTGGACAAAATATCTAGTTTTCCCTCGTATGGTTTTTCTTGTCAGACGGACATATTTCAGTCTGCTGCTGCGGAGCGCTTCTTCCGCATAGGCATCTCCCGGTTTTACAGTCACTTCATATTTGTGCTTTCTTCCGATATACAGCAGACCGTTACGGTAATTCAGTGCGGAATTCTTTGATTTTCCTTCCACCGATGTATCATCATAAACGCTGTGGTGCCTAACTCTGTCTGCTTCATGGAAGCGTATCTTCTCCACTGCCCGGAACGCTTTTGTTGCCTGTTTCTGACATTCGTCAATCCCGACAGTGTTTGAAAAATGATGTTTCATCTCCGCCGCCTTTTCGTGAAGCTGATATTCTGTATAACCGTATTCGATCTGTTTCTGATGAATCTTTTTGTTTCTCCCCGGAACAGACTTGTTTTTCACAAGCATCTGATATTCTGGGTCCATCTGAAGTCTGTGCAGTCTTTTCAGCGCAATATCAAGACAGCCGTTATAGATCTGATCCAGTATACGGAAATACTTTTCAATAAACTCACAGTCCTTGATATCAGCTTCCAGAGTAAGAATAAAGGATCTGGTTGTCTCATATCTATGCATGTTTCTGCTCCTCGATATAGCGGCGGATGGTATCTTCAGAAATATGACCGATGGTGCAGCAGAAGTAACTTCTTGTCCACAGGGAAGGAATTCTGCTCTTCAGCCAGGGAAACTCTTCTCTCAGCAGCCTTGACGACTTACCTTTCAGAGTTTTGATGAACTGATGAAGAGGAACTCTCGGGTCAAGGTCAACGAACAGATGAACATGATCCGGCATAACTTCCATTGCTTTAATTTCCGCTTCGAATTCAGAAGCGACAGAAAAAAGAATTTCTTTGAGACGTATATCCACGCCGTCCACAAGTACAGGCCTTCTGTATTTCGGACAGAAAAAAATATGAAACTGGTTCTTATAAACCAATCCTTTTTTGTGCGTATAGTTATCCTTGATCATAGCGCTCAATTCCTACTATTATTATAACATATTTGGCATTAGATATCTATGATATATCTAATGTAGTTTCTATGGCTGTACAAATAATAAAAGGCGATTCCTCCCGATCACTGAAGTTACGGGCTTCCTCGCCTAGCCATTGTGAACGATCATCGGCTGCACTTCAAACCGGCTGATATGCCGCAATACGCTCCGCGCATCTTCTGCGGACATGGCATGCTCATATATGATCTCACCATTCTGACAATCAATGACCTGTGCTCCGTTGAACCCGATGAACATACCATGATGTGACTTCATGTCGAGTTCTTCTGCAAATCTCTCCAGACCTCTCGGCGGCCTGCCGGAGGCGATCACAAGCCTGGCACCATGTTCCTGTGCTTTCAGAAGCGCCTCTTTGGTACGAGGCGTGATCTTTTTCTCTGTATTGACCAATGTCCCGTCAATGTCGAGCAGTATCAGACGAATCATATACGCACCTATTACACCAGATACCCTTTGTATGCAGGGAGGTCAATATTCAGATATTCCGCAAGTGCCCTGACAATGATCTCGTGATCTTTGCCTTCATGCAGTCCAGACACGGCGATCGTTGCCGTATGAACACCATCGACGAAGACAGGGAAAGCTCCGCCCACCGGAATAATCATTTCGTCCTCCTTAAGCAGAGCATCAGGAATGTTTCCCTCACATGCTTCAGCAAGCGTCAGAAGACTGCTGTGTCCTGATGCAAGGACTGCATTTCTTTTTCCTGCCGCAAAGTTCAGATTCCTCTGTTTCTTCTCATCCATGACATACTGGAAAATAACAGTCTGATCTGCTTCTCTTGTGATCACAACAGCAAGCTGTTCCGGATATTCTGCAGAGAGCCTTGCCAGTATCTGACCGATCGCCAATGCATCTGCGCTCCCGAAAGCAGAAAACCTGAGAAGGTTCTCCTGCTGCCTGAGCATCTCAATATCATCCCTGCTGAATATCCCGCAGTTCTTATCAACTATCATTTTTACCCGTTCCGCAGTCATCAGACAGCATCCTTTTCATCATCAGATTTCTCATCCACAAGATTCCTGATCCATATACCCTTGTGAACCAATACCATGCCGATAATAACCTTCAATACATCCGCAAGCTGTACACAGATATAAACAGAGAGAATACCCAGGTCAGTAAACCTTGTCAGTATAAACGCCAGGGTAAGATTTACAGTACATGTATATACAGAGTCAAACAGGAATGTAATGAATGTTCTTCCGCCGCTTCGCAGCGTATGATATGCAGCATTATATAATGCTCCGACCGGCAGCATAAGCGATGTCACTCTCAGCAGCTGTGATGCCAGCTGGCGCACTTCATCAGATGTATTGTAAAAGCCCGGAAACAGCGGTGCGGTAATAAACATCAGACATCCCATCACAGCTGTTAAGAGACCTGCAAACACGATCAGCTTCCGGTTCGTATCAACGGCTTCACTGATCAGATTCGCACCAAGCTTCTGCCCGACCATAATGGCGATCGCCTGTCCTGTTGCCATATTGGTAATGGAAAATACATTGTGGATCGTCTGATTGATGTTGATCGCCGCAACAGCATTCAGGCCTCTTGTGGAATAACACTGCATGATCGCAGCCAGACCGACAGACCACAGCACTTCGTTGATAACAAGCGGCGTACCGCGTTTAATGATCTTTTCAGCCAGTTCCGCCGGAACGCCGAAGTTTTTCAGACCGTCATCATAGAACCAGAACTGTTCTCTTCTGCGCAGTGACCTGAATATGATCACCGTCAATTCCACAAATCTTGAAATGACCGTTGCGATCGCTGCTCCGGCAATACCGAGTTTCGGGAATCCGAAATGTCCGAAGATCAGCACGTAGTTTCCGACAAAATTCACCAGTACAGCCGTAATGCTGGATGTCATCGGGATCACTGTCTCCCCGCTTTCACGTATCGATGAAGAAAACGCCTGACTGAGCGTAAACGCAGGCAGACCGATCATCATGATCAGCATATATTCCCTGGCGTATTCCATGGTTGCGGCCATGTCTGCCGCACTGTTAGTTTCAGGATTCAGATACAGACTGATCAGGTTCCTGCCAAACAGCCCAAGGACCGTTATGCCAACGATCGAAACAAGAACTGTTACCATCAGCTTGAAATGGAAGCAGTTGCGGACACCTTTCCGGTCACCTTTCCCATAGAACTGCGCGCCGAAGATACCTGCTGCCGCATTGCAACCGAAAACCGCCAGATTGAAGATCATCATCAGCTGGTTTGAGATAGATACACCGCTCATCGGAAGTGTTCCCACCTGTCCGACCATAATATTGTCGAGCATATTGACAAAGGTCGTGATGCCGGACTGTATCATGATCGGGACAGCGATCGTAAGAACTGCCTGATAAAAATATCTGTCCCCGAACCATCTGTTTTTCAGTGCTTTTACATGCATGTCATCAGTATACCAAAATATATGAAAAAGCGGTGCAAATGAAAAAAGCCCGGCATTTCTGCCGGACCGTGATCATTAATACATGCAGACAATGATCTCAATGCATTTCTCAATGCCGAGCGTACCGCTGTCCAGGCAGACGTCATAGTTCTCGCATCTGCCCCACTTCTGATCTGTATAGATCTGATAATATGCAGCTCTTCTCTTATCCTTGTCTCTCAGTCTCTTTTCAGGTTCAACGTTGCTTTCGCCATACTGCTCAACAATACGCTTTGCACGTGTTTCGATATCAGCGTGAACAAATACTCTCATCAGATCAAGATCTTCTCTGTCCTTGAGAATATAGTCAGCACAGCGGCCGATGATGACGCAGTTCCCTTTATCGGCCAGTTCTCTGATGATCCTGCACTGTGCGAACCAGATCGTATCCTGATTGGAATGACCATTGAAATCTCTGGCAAAAGCACCTGCAAGCCAACCGCCGTTTTCTGTGGCTTCACCATGTTCTTCGATATATTCTTTAGCAAAGCCGCTCTCTTCGGCGATATTAGTGATCAATTCTTTGTCGTAGCACGGAATTCCGAGTCTGTTTGCGACTTCCTGGCCTATCGTTCTTCCCCCGCTACCAAACTGACGGCTGATTGTAATAATACGATTACCCATAATTCCTCCTCATTGTAATGCTTGGTACTTTGTTTACATTTATAATTTATCACAATTTTCGGAATTGTGTCTTCTCTCATACTTGTTCAGTCCGTTTTTACGGCAGCTTCATTCCGACAGTTTCCGGATCGTACGTTCAATATTCCGTTTTGTTTCATCCGACCATGTATCTGTAAAACGCTCATATGTAATAGCTGTAAAGCCGGGAGGCGTCACATATCCGCCATACCCGCAGCTGTAGCACACCAGCATAGAAGTATCTGATGCCAGTTGATTCAGATAACTGCTGAACAGTTCATTCGGACAGAACAGCAGGCAGAGTTTTCCTGCTTTGATGCACGTCAATGTCACTTCAGCCGGAAGCGTGTCCAGCCGCTTTGCAAGATCAGCCCTGACCTGACTTCCGATCCTGATCGTTTCGATCTCACGCTCCGTGATTCCTTCCGGCAGAACAGATATATCGATCGGTTCAAAAACATGTGTCACAGGAATCGTTTCACGGCATATGTTCAGTTCACTGACCGGCTGTATTTCCGCGTCTGTCCGATCCAGGCATTCAACTTCATGATACAGTTTTCCGGCCAGTTCGCACATTGCCTCATAGCTTTGGGAACTCCTTGTAAAACGTGTGCTGATATCACCTGCACAGGACTGCAGGAACATGAAGTGCCTTCCCGGATGCGCTTCTGAAAGCATGCGCTTCAGCTGTCCGGGATATTCTGCGCTGAAGAACGGTGTATACCCGTCCATAACAGTCGGATGACAGTTATGGACAACGATCTCGGCAAGCTGCTGTTCTCCATCATACAGGCCGATAACGGTCAGAAGGATCCTGTCCGACGGGAAACCGCTGATCCTGGATCTGCCCAGTCCATCATAGAACTCACTGCGGAATGTGAATCCGGGTCTGGAGATCTCATGCCACTGGGCATGGGCGATCATTTCAGCAGTCTGTCTGATAAACTGCGCCCGGTAAACCGGATCCTTGCTGTCGGGCGCGAAGTGCGTATGCGTACAGCTCAGAATGATCTCCGCAGGCTTGTCAAAATGCAGGCTGTTCTGTATTTCTTCCTGTATGGAACGGTTCATTCCGACAGAATCAGCGCTCAGCAGAATGATGATCTTTTTACCGTCATCAATTCCAAGCATCTGAACATACAGCGGATCTCTGACTTCTGAACGTTTCTCTGTCTGCTGAATAAAGCCGGCCTGTTTGACCGGCTGCATTGGAGAAACATCACTTTGCGCAAATGATGCTTTCATCATGATTCATTACTCCTGAGGAATAGGATATCTTCCGATTTCCTTGCACACATTGATCTGACGAACTTCCGTGTGGAATTCAACACATGTCTGCATCATGAGCAGTCTGTCTCCCGGTTCGATCTCTACTCCTGTATGATAGAACTCGATTCCTTTGATATTGTTGATCAGACTGACCAGTTTTTCATCTGTGAACGTCAGTTCATTGAATTCAAAGCCTTCAGCAGGTACCTGACCGGCGGAAATATACACTGTCGGGCAGTCAAATACATGTGCCAGTTCATACAGACGGATCTCCGTATCTGTGATCAGGGTAACGTACTTGTTAGGCTCATAATTAACTTCTTCTCTTAACTGTGCCAGCGGCGTGAATACAAGCGTACGGTCAGAACTATAGGACTTATACACATAATTGCCGTAAAGGATCGTATTCATATCGTTGTTGCTGATGTTGTTTCTGAAATCCATGTAAATGGATCCCCATTCCAAAGGCTGCCCTGTCTTCCAGTCATGCCTCAGATAGAACGCATTGTCGGTACCGTGCAGAACAGGCTGTGATACCAGTCCTGACGGGAAATAGATCCAGCCCACGACATCCGGGTTGATCTCTTCAGATTCCTTGATCTGTTTATACAGATCAGCATATACCTGCGGGTCACCAAGCTCTTCCGGCCATGTTTCTGATGTATCCGCCGGTTCCGGTGTAACCACAGCAACCGGAGTTGTTTCCGGAGTATTTACAGGTTCTTCAGTTCCCTGGCATCCGCTGCATCCGCTCAGCAGGATCATAGCAGCCAAAGGGAGTATCAATTTCTTAATATTCATGAAAACCTCCTGTCAGTTCCCGCTCATTATCGCATAATTGGTAAAAAAACGTCACTATTTTTATATAGAAGATATGTATAATAGTGTCGCACACTGGAGAAACCGCAATATGATTATCAAAAGAAATTTCTGGTACTGGCCCGCATCCAAGGAACGTACCCTGCATATATATCTGCCTGACAACTACTACAACACCGATGAACGTTACCCTGTTATGTACTTTTTTGACGGCCAGAACCTGTTCTATGACGACGATGCCACCTACGGAACTTCGTGGAGACTGAAGGACTTTCTTGACGGCTGGAATAAAAACATGATCATTGTAGGCATGGAATGCTCACATGATGGCGATGACCGGCTCAAAGAATACTGCCCGTTCAACAAGCGCTGGAAAGGTTCACTTGTAAAAGGAATCGGTGACGCGACTTTTCAGTGGATCATCAATGATGTCAAACCTGCGATCGATCAGAATTACCGGACCTATTCCCACAGAGAAGCAACCGCCATCGGCGGCTCCAGCATGGGCGGGATCATGGCTGCCTACGGCGTCATAAAATACAACTATGTATTCTCAAAGGCGGCCTGTGTATCGACCGGCTGGTTCTGGAATCTTTCCAACTTCCGGAAAACACTTTCTCAAAGTGATATCAACCCGGACACAAAGATCTGGATGTCATGGGGTGAATTCGAAGCAGGCAGAGCCGCACATGGCGGAAATCCTGAATTTGACACCCGCGAGGCAAGGTCTGCAAGGAAGTTTGCCGGCGAACTGAATGAGCGCGGTGCGGATACACAGCTTTACTTCCAGTGGGGAGGACACCACAGCGAGTCCGACTGGCAGAAACAGGTACCATACTTCATGAATTATCTTTGGCTGGATCAGAGACCCTGATCCGGCTTTTTTCATCATGCAATCAAAAAGGTGCATCTCATATGAGGTGCACCATAATCGGATCAGTTGATCTTGACTTTGTTCCAGAGGTCGGAAAGCTTCTGAACAAGAACTTCGTTGAAGCGGAATACTTCATCCTTGTCATATCCGGTTCTCGGCAGATAAGCACCGATACCTTCATAGTCGCCGGTACTGATATCCTCAGTAACCTTGAGGTTGGAGGATGTGTATCCTACAGTAATGGAATTATCATAGGATGCATCATATGTCAGGACGTAGTTGATGAATTCATTTGCCAGAGGAGCGCAGCTTGCATTGGCAGGAATGACCATTCCGTCGCTCCAGATGTTTGTACCCTGCTTGGGTTCAATGTAGTCCATGTCTTCGTTTTCAGACATGATGTATGCAGCATCACCGGAATAAACGACTGCAATATCCTTGGGATTATTTGCATTCGGGTTGATCATTGTGTCGATCACTTCATCTGTCATATATGCCGGGCTGACTGTCTCATGAACCTTGCGGAGCCATTCATAAGCTTCCTGGATCTCTGCTTCATCACTTGTATTCATGGAATAGCCGAGTGCTTTGAAAGCGATCATGAAGGCGTCTCTCTGGCTGTCATACATAATAACCTTGTTCTTGTATTTTTCATCCAGCAGGATATCCCAGCCTTTTTCTTCAATTTCTGCCGGATCAACATTCTTTGTGTTGTAGATCAGACCGACAGAACCGTGGAAATAAGGAACAGAGTATTCGAGGGTTGGATCGTAAACTTTCTGCATTTCAACAACATCCGGGTCCAGAGCATCGATATTTGTCAGAAGATCCTTGTCGAGCTTCTGCAGCATGTTTTCATTCAGCAGACGCTCGATCATGTAGTCTGAAGGAACCAGGACATCGTAGGAACTGCCTCCCATCAGTCTTGTATACATGTTTTCATTGGAGTCAAACATGTCATAGTTGACTTTTGCGTTGAATGCTTCTTCGAAGTTGGAGATTACATCTTCACCGACGTATTCACCCCAGTTGTAAACATTGATGACGTTGCATCCATAAGTTTCCTTTGCATCTACAGCTTCAACTTCATTTCCGCCGGAAGAAGATCCTCCGGAGCTGCATGCTGCAAGTACTGAAACGAGTGCCGCAATACCGGCTTTTTTAACTGTTTTGTAATTCATTTTTTTTCTTCTTCCTTTCCTTTATCATAGGTACGACGTTGATGATGATCAGCACGATCGTAATGACATAAACAATAATTGCGGACAATGCATTGATTGTCGGGTTAACACGCTTAACGTTTGCATAGACGTAGATGGAGATGTTGTTTACGCCCGGCCCGGTCGTAAACATTGAGATGACGAAGTCATCGAATGACATCGAGAATGCGATCAGTGCACCGGAGATGATTCCGGGTTTGATCTGAGGAATAATGACCTTCCAAAGTGCCTGAAGCGGTGTGCACCCAAGATCCAGCGCAGCTTCCGCCAGGTTAGGATCCAGTGTTCTGAGCTTCGGCATAATGGACAGGATCACATACGGTATACAGAAGGCAATGTGCGCCATGACCATGGTCGTAAATCCTGTTTTGATCCTCAGGCTGGTAAACAGCAGCATGAATCCGATCGCTGTAACGATATCCGGGTTCAGCATCGGCAGGTTGTTGACCTGATTGATCGCCTCACGCAGAGCTTTCTTGGATTTGGAGAGACCGATCGCTGTAACTGTTCCGACGATCGTCGATACGGTCGTTGCGATCACGGCACAGCTTGTGGTGTACCAGATCGACTCCATGATCGTTCTTGTCTTGAACATCTTCCGATACCATTCCAGTGAGAATCCTGTGAATGTCGTCAGTGACTTGGAACTGTTGAAGGAGAAGATCACCACATAGATGATCGGCAGATAGAAGAATGCGAAGACCAGAAACAGGAAGATCTTCTCATAAGGCTTGGTTTTCTGTTCCATCAGTCATCCTCCTGTTCTCCGACCTTGCGGTCAAGCTTTCTTGTAAAGTACATAGAAGCCAGAATGATGATCGCCATGATCAGGCTGATCGCAGAACCGAAGTTCCAGTCACCGGTTGAGATGAAGTAATCTTCGATCAGGTTTCCGATCAGGACATACTGGCCGCCGCCGAGCAGTTTCGGGATGAAGAAGCTGGATACCGCAGGCAGGAATACCAGGGTAATTCCGCTTACAACGCCCGGAAGAGACAGCGGAAGGATCACTCTGCGGAATGTCTCACGGTTGTTCGCTCCCAGGTCATGTGCAGCGACGATCAGATTGGGATCGATCTTCGACAGCGCTGTATAGATCTGAAGTATCATGAACGGCAGGAAGTTATACAGCATACCGATATAGACCTTCAGTTCTCCGCTCATGCTGAGGTGACCAAGAATACCTCTCCAGGCATAAGTACGGACAAGCATATTGATCCAGGTAGGCAATGTGATCAGAAGGATCATCAGTGCCTGAGAATTCGGCTTCAGTTTTGCAATAATATATGCGCTCGGATATCCGACAGCAATGCATATCACCGTCGTAACGACCGCAAGCTTCAGGCTTCTCCACAGAACGCCGGGGAATACCGGGTCCGAGAAGAAGCGGACAAAGTTTTCAATTGTGAACTGGAATGTCAGAACGCTGTTGCCTTTGACTGTAAATGCATAGAGGACCAGCATCAGCATCGGCGCAACGATCATGGCTATTGCCCAGAACACATAGGGATAGACCATTTTGCTGAAAGACTTCATTTCAGGTTACCCCATCTTTCTCATGACATGGATATCTTCCGGATTCCACTTCAGACCGATCTTCTGACCTTCTTCGATCCTGTCGGTTGTTTCGATCTTGATCTCACGGCCCTGTGTGGAGAATGTTATCTGATAATCTCCTTCTGTGATGTTTTCATCATCGAAGTCATATTTCACATCCCAGATCTCGACTCTGGAATTATCTTCGATATTCCATGCATATGCGTCTGCCCATCTGATCAGGTCTGTATCCAGAGCTACGGATTCCTTGATCTCATCAGCTGTTCTGTAGAAATCAAATGCCTGGATGCCTTCCTCATTGGATTCATCTTCGATGACCTGAGGCTGCACAACATTGATGTTGATCCTGATCGTTGTTCCGGCATCAGTTGTGAATACGCAGGGATATGTACCGACTTCCGGCTTTACATCATACTGGACTTTTGTCAGTGACACGAACTCATCATCCTTGTTCCATGCCTGTGCGTTTGCACGGGCAATGACTTCTGAATCTGTCAGAGAAGAAACGTCTTCAAGGTCCATATAGAAGCTGGAAGCACTGATCTTTTCACCGGCTTCTTCATTGGAAACGTCCTGGTTCTTTGTGATATGCATCGTAACAGTCTTGGAAGTACCGGAAGCTGTTTCTGCGATCACCTCATAGTGCACGCCCTTGAACAGCACTGACTTGACTTCGCCGTTCAGCAGACCTCTGTTTCTCGGGACGATGTCAATGTCTTCCGGACGGATCATAATATCAACTGCTTCATCTTTATCAAATCCGTAGTCTACGCATTCGTAGTCAACATCATCGAAGCGGACGAGTCTGTCTTTGATCATGGTTCCGTCGATGATATTGGAGTC
>CAMOPG010000072.1:0-11995 GCA_946622165.1 uncultured Erysipelotrichaceae bacterium | reverse complement strand
ATTATAACAAAGCTTTCCCGTTTCCTCTTTGAAATGATGGACCGCGTCATGACAGAAAAAAGATCTCCCGTCCGATCAATGATCATCCGGAAGATTCTGTTTCTTAATATCCGAGTTTTGCGGCTGTGCGTTCTGCGTCATCCAGCAGACGTTCGAATTTCTTCAGAGCTGTTTCAACAGGTTCGGGTGTTGTCAGATCGACGCCTGCATGTTTCAGCTCATCCAAAGGATAACGTGATCCGCCCATGGAAAGGAATTCCCTGTACTTCTTCACTGCAGGCTCTCCTTCTGTCAGAATACCTTCCGACAGCGCAGCTGCTGTGGAATAGCCGGTAGCGTATACATAGACATAGAACGGGTTGTAGAAATGCGGGATCCTTGCCCATTCATACTGTACTTCATCATCGATGACCATATCCGGTCCGAAGTACAGTCTGATCAGTTTTTTGTACAATTCATTGAGCGCTGAAGGGCTTAACGCTTCACCGCGCTCATACATCGCATGTGCTTCTTTTTCGAATTCCGCGAACATAGTCTGACGATAGACCGTTCCCTTGAATCCTTCAAGATTCAGGTTCAGAAGAGCCAGGCGTTCTTTCGGATCGTCTGTCACCTGAAGCAGCTGGTCGACCAGCAGGTTTTCATTGACTGTTGAAGCCACCTCAGCGACAAACAATGTGTAGCCGGCATACTGTGCAGGCTGATGTGTCTTGGAATGCCATGTATGCATGGAGTGTCCCATCTCATGTGCCAGCGTTGAAACACTGTCCAGCGTACCTGTAAAGTTTGTCAGAATATAGGGATTGGAATCATAGGTGCCTGATGAGAATGCACCGCCGGTTTTTCCTTTGTTGGGATAGACATCGATCCATCCGGAATTCATTCCGTTTCTGACTGTTTCAACATAATCCTCACCAAGCGGAGATACGGCGTTCAGCACCATCTGCTTAGCCTCATCATATGTGTAGCGTTTCTCACTGCCCTTGACGAGCGGAGCGTACACATCATAATAATGGATCTCATCGAGTCCCAGAAGACGTTTTCTCAGCGCAACGTAGCGGTACATTGCAGGCATATATTTATGAACGGATTCGATCAGGCTGTCATAAACGGACAGCGGGATATTCGTTTCTGAAAGGCTCATCTCACGGGAAGATCCGTAATGTCTGGCGGATGCCTCCGCAGCAGCACCTTTAACAGCTCCGCTGTATGTGGCAGCCAGTGTGTTGATATGCTGTTTGAATGTCTTGTAATAGCTTCTGAATGCATTCTCTCTGAGAACTCTGTCGTTGGAAGTCTGCAGAAGGATATAGTTGGAACCGGTCAGTTCATGTTCATTTCCTTCTCCGTCCTTCACGCTGTCAAACACCAGGTCTGCATCCAGCAGATTGTCTGCGATCTCTGACGGAGCAGACATGACTTCGCCAAGTCCTGCAAGCAGTTTTTCTTCTGCCGCGGACAATGTGTGCGGCTTTCTCCTGACCAGATTCTCCAGGGTGAAAGCATAAGGCTTCAGCAGATCGTCTTCTGCGATCTTCTTCAGAAGTTCCTCATCCAGAGAAAGGATCTCAGGTTCAGCAAATGAAGTTACCGTCATGAAAGCAACATACTTACCGAACACACGGGCATACATGGACTGTGCCTGTTCTGCCCTGGTATCTTCACTTCTGCGCAGTGACGCATATGTCACCAGGTTGTCCATTTTCCGTTCTGCCTGTGTATCAGCATCCAGGAATTTCCTGATTTCAGCCGCAGTATTCAGTTTGCCTTCAAACTGTGCGATCTCTGCGATCAGTGCATCTGTTTCCAGAAACGCCTTTTCCCATTCCTCGTCATTTTTAAACAGACTGCTCAGATCCCATTGATACGCGGGATCCATATCTATTCTTTCTTTTAATTCTTCAGCCATAAGTCCTCCATGTTTACCGGAATATCTTATCACGGCATCCCTGAACTTTCACCATTCTGATAAGATTGCGATTATCGCCCAAATACAATACAATTGCGTTATGAAACCAGCTCTGTGGATACGAACACTGATATTTCTGCCGCTGTCTGCACTTCTGTGCGGCGGTGTTTATTACGTGACAAGTCAGCAGGAAGAAGCGATGCAGACGGCTGCTGTACCTGTTCCCGCAGCTTCCGCTGTCCCTACGGCCACACCTGGGCCATCACCGTCTGCGACGCCAGAGCCGACAGAAACACCGGCTCCGACACCGACCCCCACTCCGACAGCAACGCCCACTCCGACGCCGACACCGACGCCAACTCCGACTCCGACCCCGACTGCCACGCCTACACCGCTGCCGGATGCGCCGCTTGTTCTGGAGAAGGAAACAGTCACGACTGTCGGCGGCAATGAGGTATCCGTCAGGATCACGACAGCTTCTGATGTTTCGATCACGACATATTGTTCTGCCGGTATATCCACCTGGTATGATCCCGGCATCCTTTATATCTATCCGTCCAACGCCGGCACCGTAACGGTCACGGCATCCGGCACAGGTTAT
This sequence comes from uncultured Erysipelotrichaceae bacterium, assembly GCA_946622165.1. Taxonomy (GTDB): domain Bacteria; phylum Bacillota_I; class Bacilli_A; order Erysipelotrichales; family Erysipelotrichaceae; genus Bulleidia. Next base: position 9,485 of record CAMOPG010000072.1, on the reverse strand, counting down.
GAGTCCGTCTCAAAAGTGATCCAGGTAAACTGGACCGAGCCGACTCCGACGCCCACACCAACCCCGACACCCACACCCACCCCTGCGCCTACGGCAGAAACAGCAGCTGAACCGACTCCGACGCCTCAAGGCGGTTCTTCCGGTACAGGGTATACTTCAGATTATGACAGCAATCTTTATGTTCCGACGGTCTCCAGAAATGATGATATGTCCTTCTGGTTCCGTTCCTGCATGGTTGATATGAAAGACCAGTTCTTCGATACTGCGGAGAGCTATGGCGTAGACCCGTATCTGGCACTGGCGATCTCTGATCAGGAGACCGGCTACGGATCATCCTATGCGGCATGTGAACAGAACAACTACGGCGGCCTGATCGGCTATGAAGGTGTCATTACGTTCGACACCCCGCAGGATGGTCTGAATGCATTCATGAATACACTGCGGAATTATAAAAACGCCGGAAAACGTACCATTGAAGAGATCGCTTCATGGTACTGCGGCGGGAATACCCACTGGATCCAGCGCATCATTACGATCTATAATTCCTTCCATCAATAAACATACAGAGGACCCCGAAAAAGGATCCTCTTATTTTATATCTCGATATTCCGGCCTTCCGGAACAATATATACGATCTCCGGTTCATTGAAGAGCCTGGGCAGCGGCTGCGAAGTATTCGCCAGCCCTCTTGATATGACAAGATTCCCGTATGGTCCTTCATGGACATCAGAAGTATATTCCGGAAACAGGCCCTGGTTATGACAATACAGGCCCTGCCATCTTCCTTTCCTGCGGAATCTGATCTGTCCTCCATGTGCATGTCCGCTTAAGACCAGGTCGATCCTGTGTTCCTTCAGGAACGGTTCCTGCAATGCCCAGTATTCCGGATGATGGGAAAGCAGTATCCTGTATCCGGGCTGTGCCTCAAAGTCATCCAGCCAATGATAGTCCGGGATCTTTGCTTTTCCTTTCATCCTGGCAGAGGATAATCCTCCGATCAGAATACCCGGACGGAACTGCGTCCATGCATTGTCCAGGATGACTGTTCCGGTGTTGCGGATCAGTTCAAAGTCTTCTTTTTTCAGGACATATTCATGATTGCCGAGCGAGAAATATGTCGGAGCGATCTTTACGCAGCGCTCCAGAAGTTTCATGGCGTTGACGCTTTCTTCCATCTTGAGAAAGCCGGGATCTGACTCCACCCCGTAGATCAGGTCCCCGCACAGAGCGATCAGGTCCGGCCTGTGTTTTTCCAGGGAAGCGATCACTTTGGAAGGAGGATTATTGTGGAGGTCTGCAATCAAGCCAATGACCGGACGTTCCGCCGCAGACAGCTGATTCATCCTGATCCGGTAAATTGTTTCGTTCATAAGTCTCCTATAAAGAAAACCAGATGTCATTCTGGTTTTCATAATAAATTCTCAAATGATCAGTAGATCTCCGTATCTCTGTAGGATTCACTCTTGATCCTTTTATATACGATGACATACATGACAGCAACAAATACGACAAACAGCATTGTTGAGGTACTGGTGTTGACCATGGCTGTTGCATCATATAATGCATGGAACAGTACGGGAACAGCATAGGAAAGTACGAGGTTGGTGACCATACCCTGATGATCACCTGCGACATCGCAGATCTTGGCTCTTCCATAGAAAGCACCCATATATACCGCAAATCCCATATGCGCAGGTACTGCCAGGACTCCTCTGGCCCAGGCAACGGACAATCCGTACTGGAACACATACAGCAGGTTTTCGATCGCCGCAAAGCCAAGTGATACAAACACCGCATATACAACACCGTCATAACGGTAATTGAAGTCAGGTGAACGCCAGGTAAAGCGCTTCAGGAAAAACAGTTTTGTTCCTTCTTCAACCAATGCAACGATCACAGCTGTCGCAATGAAATATACTGTCTCTGAAGTGATCGGTACGGTCGGCAGGAACTTATCCAGCAGCAGCTGTTCCAGCAGGATCGATGCTCCGGCTGCCAGCAGTCCTCCGAAGATCAGTCTGACCAGCAGAGACATAGGTTCCTTTTCATAGATATCATGCTTGTAGATATATCTCATCAGGTAAGCAGCAGGGAAGAACGCAGCCAGTGCGTAGATCAGGATGGTCGTAGCCAAAGGAATTCTCAAAATTAACATATGCAGCTCTTCTTTCCTCAGTTATTGCACTGATGCGCGATCCTGTAGATCGTATTTTTCGGTATACCTGTCTTTTTGGCAATATCCTTTACAGCGTCACTCGCAGTCATGCCGAGTGCCTGGGATTCGTTGAGCATTTTCATGATCAGATCACTGTCGACATCCTTGGAATAGTCATCCGTATTTCCTTCCACGATCACGACCATTTCACCCTTGAGGCCATCCAGTTCGGGGATCAGCTCGGACACAGTCCCTCTCAGGAATTCCTCATGTACCTTGGTGAGTTCCCTGGCGATGCAGCATCTCCTGTCACCGAATACTTCCAGAAGACTTTTCATCATCTTCTCGATCCTGTGAGGTGCCTCATAGAATACAAGCGTCATCGGATAATTCTTGTATTCCCCGAGTTTTCTCTTCCTGTCACCGCTGCCCTGCGGCAGAAAACCGACAAAGATAAACGGCTGGGCGATCAGTCCGCTCGCTACAAGTCCGTTCAGCATAGCGTTGCAGCCGGAAAGCGGGACAACATTGAATCCCTTGGCTGTCGCTTCTGATACGACCTTCTGTCCGGGATCATTGATGAGCGGATATCCGGCATCGGATATCAGAGCGACATTCTGTCCCTGGCTCAGAAGATTGATGATGCCATGTGCAGAAGCCTCTTCATTGAAGTTCTGATAGGCGATCAGCCGGCTGTGAATATCAAAGTGCTTCAGAAGCTGTCCTGAAGTTCTTGTATCTTCGCAGGCAATCACATCTACGCTCTTCAGTACTTCGATTGCCCTGGGCGTCATTTCCGAAAGATTGCCGATCGGAGTCGGAACCAGGAATAACGTAGGCTTCTCATTTTCAAAACTTTTCTGTCTGATCACGCTCAGGCTCCTTTCGAAGCTTCCTTTTCCTTGGATCTGGAGGATTTGAAACTTCTTACGGTCATATTCGGATTCTTTGTTGTATCCATTGACTTCGGTTTCTGATTATTGCGGTGATGATTGTTGTTATTGTTGTTCCGTCTGTTGTTTCCGCCGCCGTTCTTCTGTCCTTTACTGGGTCCAACAGCATTCTCGGACTTATTGACATTCACACTCTGAGGCTTGCTGTTTTTGTTGTAGGAAGGCTTCGGCATTGCCGGGCGCTGTTTTTCACGGACAGTCTGCACGGACGGTGCCAGCGGTTCCGGTGCAGCAGCCGCAGTTTCTCGTTTCTGTTCATTGTTTTCAATGACCTTGGCTGCCACAGTGACCTTCTGAGGTCTTCTGCCTGGAACACGCTTCGGTGTGGAAACACCCTTGCGTACCTGGGCTTTTTCTCTCAGATCATCGATCGTCAGGATCTGAACTGATTCTGCGTTTTCGATCTTTGCCTCGTTGGTCATAACATTGATCGAAGTGACGCGATACAGTTCATTTTCATATTCGACATGAGCGCCTATCTTCGGAAGTCCTGCTGTCAGTTCCTTGTAGTTCTCATCTTCATATTTCAGGCAGCACATCAGTTTTCCGCACATGCCGGACAGTTTCTCAATATTCAGCGCAAGCAGCTGGTTCTTTGCCATGTTGATGGAAATGACATCAAAACGGCTCTTGAATCTGGAACAGCAGCACTCCATGCCGCACATGCCGATCCCGCCGACCATCTTCGCCTTGTCGCGTTCACCGATCTGACGGAGCTCGATCCTGCAGTGCAGTCTGGATCCCAGACGTTTCAGGAGTTCACGGAAGTCTACTCTCTGCTCGGCAAGATATACGAACAGGACTTTGGAACGGTCCAGTGTATAGTCTGCACTTAAGAGGTTCATCTCCAGGCCAAGACTTGCGATCTCCTCGTTGCATACCTTAAAAGCTTCTTCAGCTCTGACAAAGTTTTCTTCATAATTCCGCTTATCCTGATCAAGCGCTTTCCGCAGGACAGGCTTCAGAGGTGTTCTGATGGGGAATTTCTCTGTGCTCAGCGGCTGTGCCTGGACTTCTCCCAGCTCAAGTCCCTGAGCTGTTTCAACAACGACCCATTCTCCCGGCACGAAGTCAGGTGAATTCGTACCGAATGAATATGCCTTTGTGGCATTTTTGAATTTCACGGCGACAACATAAGGATATTCAATGACCGGTTCTTCTGTTGCTGCTTCGATCTCTTCGGTCTGTTCAATTACTTCACTCATATATATGTTTCCTCCAGTCTGCAGACTGCCTGCGCCAGCAGCAGTCCCAGATCATTGTTTCGATTGCAGCGGTCACGCTGTTCGATCGCTATACGCAGTACATCCTTTAAGGATCTGCGTCTCTTTTGATCCTGAGCGGCTTCATAATACCACACAGGTCCTTCAGAAGACCCTGTCAGTGCATCCTCACACATCATGATCAGAAAACTGAAAAACAGGTTCATGACAGCAATATCTTCTTCTTTCTCTGTCGGACTCCCTTCCGATGCCTTTTTGGCTCCGGAACGGTAGACCAGATCATAATCCACCAGCAGCAGTCTGGGATCACCGTCTACTCCCAGGAACTGACGGAACATTTTTCTCGCAGTCTGCCAGACAGCAGACACGGCATAGTCCGCCTGTCCTGTGATCAGATGTGCAGTTCTGGACATAAAATACGCATCTTCCGGGTCAGCTCCATCCTCTTCCGCAAGTTTCATAATGACATCCTGCGGCAATGACTGGAAAGGCAGCAGAACGCATCTTGACCGGATCGTCGGCAGAACTCTTCCGACATTATCGGAAGTCAGTATCGCGTATACATATTCACCGGGTTCTTCCAGGAACTTCAGGATCGAATTCATGGCTGCGGAGCTGGAGTTCTCGCACTGTTCAAGAACATATACCTGGCACGGGCACTCCATGGGCTTTCTGGCAAAGGTTTCCTGCAGGTCATCAATGCTCTGCTTATCGATCGCTTTCTTTTCACTGCCGCTCAGCCAGATCAGATCGGTACAATTGCCTTCAGCGATCCGCTGCAGCAGTGCCTGTGATGCTTCATCGCAGTCTTCTTCATGGATCAGTCCGTCCGTATGGCCGCTGAGCAGACTCTGTGCCAATAACAAAGCAAGTTCGCTTTTCAAGGTTCCCTGCGGGCCATGAAACAGATAGGCATGGCTCAGGCCTCTGCCTTTCATTGCCCGTTCAAGCGCCTGATAAGGAACTGATTCATACTGTTCCAGCAGTTTTCTTGCTTTGATCCGGTTCTCCATTACGCTTCATCCAATATCCGTTTAACAGCCTGATAAGCTGCTTCAGTGACTTCCTCAACGCTCTTTGAAGCGTCGATCAGTATCATGCGGTCTTTGTACCGCTCAATGATCTCACGGTATCCGTTCCATACATCCATATGGAAGCTCAGCTTCTCCTGGTCCAGGCGGTCCAGATAGGATCTGCCTTTATGAATGCGTTCCAGTCCTGTTTCCGCATCAATATCCAGAAAGATCGTATAGTCAGGCATATGCCCTTCGATCGCAAATTCATTGATGCTCATGACAGGATCGATCCCGAGATGTCTTCCGCATCCCTGGTAAGCCAGGGAACTGTCAACAAATCTGTCGGAGATCACATGGGTTCCCTGCTCCAGAGCAGGCAGTACCTTCTCCACCAGATGCTGGCGTCTGCTCGCCGCATAGAGCAGAGCTTCCGTGCGGTCATCCATGGCGGTGTTCTCAGGGTCCAGGATCACATTGCGGATCTGTTCCGCAATCGCGCTCCCGCCGGGTTCTCTCGTCAGGATCACTGAATAGCCTTCTTTGATCAGACGCTCTGTAACCTTGACACTGACGGTCGTCTTGCCGCTCCCATCAGGTCCTTCAAATGTAATAAACTTAGCTTTGGACATAGTAAAAACCCGCCTTTCTGCAGACTTATAAAATATTATAGCATGATAGCGCAAGCCTGCACACTGGCCCTTACGATATTGTGAATTCATTCACTTAACCGTTGATTCCTCTTGCCGGACTGATATAATGTGCTCAACTTAATGCTGTGTATGAGGAAATACAGAGTTCTGTCAGATACAGCATATGCCGTATCTGTTATTTATAAAAAAGGAAGTGAATCAGTATGAAAACAACGAACACCTGCCCGAAATGCGGCAGTAAAAAGATCCTCCGCATCGACGGTGATGTCAGAGGCTACGGTGCCGGCAATAATATCATGGTCGGCATGACTATCTTTTCCGCAGTAAAGGTCAACAGATATCTGTGCTGTGAATGCGGTTATTCGGAAGAATGGATCGATCCGGCAGATATTCCGGCACTGCGTGAACGGTACGGAAAATGATATGATGATATCTGTCAACAGGAGGTATCACTATGGATATCTATGAGCAGATCAAAGCTTACCGGCCCTGCAATGAACAGGAAGAACAGGACCGTAAAGAACTCCTTAAGTGGCTCGAAAGCGGGCTGGACATCTGGAGCAGGGACTGCAGAGCAGCTCATCTGACTGCTTCCGCCTGGATCGTTTCTCCTGATAGAACCAAGGTGCTGATGGCATACCACAAGCTGTATCGTTCCTGGTCATGGCTGGGCGGACACGCTGACGGGGACCATGATCTTCTGCATGTTGCGGAAAAAGAAGTTTCAGAGGAAAGCGGACTGACAGAATTCCGCCCTGTATCCGAAGACATTTACTCCCTGGAAATACTGACCGTTGACGGACATGTCAAGAAAGGCGTCTATGTGCCTTCCCACCTGCATCTGAATGTCACGTATCTGATCGAAGCAGATCCGGCGCTTCCGGTACGTCCTAAGGAAGATGAAAACAAAGCCGTACATTGGTTTGAAAAAGATGCTGCAGTCAGTGCATCCAGTGAACCCTGGTTCAGAGAACATATCTATTCAAAGCTCAACCGGAAGCTGACGCTTCTGCAGCAATAGGATCAGCCGGCAGAAATGCCGGTTTGTTGTATAATTGAAACATCATGACTGACAATAAACATACAAATTACCTGAGCAGCTCCCTGATCAGGGAACATCTGGACATTGAACCCATACAGATCATCACCTACAGAACAACAGGCTCTACCAATGATGAAGCACGCAGACTGCTGAAAGAAGGCGCAAAAGGTACGATCCTGATCGCGGCTGACGAACAGACTGCCGGCAGAGGCAGAAAAGGACACAGCTTCTTTTCCCCTTCCTCAGGCCTCTACTATACGCTTGTGCTTCATCCGCAGGATGAACAGTCAGCGATCGCCCGCATGACGATCGCAGCAGCGGTTTCCCTGTATGAAGCAGTCCGCTCCTGCACAGGCATTTCCTGTGACATCAAATGGGTCAATGACCTCTATCTGAACGGAAAGAAAACAGCAGGTATTCTATGCGAAGCACCTCGTGACAGCAAAGGCCGGCTGCTTGGCATCATTACGGGCATCGGCATCAATATCTATACAGAGTCTTTTCCGGATGACATCAAACAGACCGCAGGTTCTCTGAACTGTCCTGATCTCGACAAGAATCTTCTGGCAGCGCGCCTGACAGAGCGTCTCATATCATGGGCAGACCGCCTGCATGATCCGGCATTGATCGCTGCATATAAAGAACATTCCTTCCTGCTTGGCAGGGAAGTCTCATTTGAACAGAACGGACAGTTCATTACAGGAACTGCTGCAGATATTAATGATGAAGGAAACCTGATCGTTGAGGCAGACAGGACATATGTTCTGAGTTCCGGTGAAGTCTCACTCAGGTCATGGGAATCACCAGATGAATGAAAAAGACACATCATTTCATATGATCGGTATTCTTTCTCTGGCACATATGCTGGAAGACTTTTTATGCGGCTATACGGTATTCGGTTATCTGGCAACCTTCCATCATCCTGCATTTGTATTTCTTTGGTACAACTTCTTTGCGTTTGCCATGCAGCTGCCGCTGGGATCACTGATCGACGTATGGATGCAGAAAACAGACCGTAAATTACGGCCTGGCATCATATTCAGTCTTGGCGGTCTGATCCTGACTCTCCTGGTCTATCTGGCGTGTCTGTTCCTTCATGTTCAATCAAGCCTTGCCGTATACCTGCTTGGTATGGGAAACTGCCTGTTTCATGTCGGCGGAGGCGTTATTACGATCAAAGAAGACGACAGGAACAGTTATCACGGAAAAGGACTTGGTGTCTTCGTAGCTCCCGGAGCGATCGGACTGTATATCGGAGCGCTGATCTCCTATTTCTTTATCAGAAGCGCAGCCTTGCCGATCCTGCTGATCACTGCAGTTCTCTGTCTGCGATGCATTCATCTGTACAGGAACTGTCCGGATCCAGAGCTTCTTGAGAACACAGATGCTGAGATCCCTCTCATCCCGATCCTGGTCTGCTTCTCTGTCGTCGTACTGCGCTCCCTGACCGGCATGGCTGTCAGTTTCCCATGGAAAACCGGCCTTCCCGTAACGATCTTATCAGTACTGCTGCTGGCCGGAGGCAAAACAGCAGGCGGTTTTCTCGGTGCATCCATCGGATACAGGAAAACGATCACTGCAACACTGGCAGCAGCCGCTGTCTGTTATTTCCTGGGAAATTACATGATCCCCGGACTTATGGCAGTCTTTCTGTTCAACATGACGATGCCTGTCACGCTCTATCTGCTCGCAAAGAAAATGCCGAATCTTCCAGGCACAGCGTTCGGTATTCTGACATTTGCACTGTTCATAGGTTTCCTGCCTGTATATTTCAATCTGATCATAGGTGAATCCCCGGTATGGCTGGGTACAGCCTCATCACTGATATCACTGGTTTTGCTGAGGCAGATCTGCGGAGGCCAGGGATCATGAGCTTCATGTATCCGCTGGTCCTGACATTGATCTTCGAGCTGACTGCAGCATATGTGATCGGTGTCCGCCGCATGTATTCATTCCTGATCATATTTCTGGTCAATTGTCTGACCAATCCGCTTTTGACCATAGGCATATCACTTCTGCCGGCAGAGATAAATATGCGGCAGCTGATCATATACGGCATATATGAACCTGCTGTAATACTTTCCGAATTTCTGATTTACCGCTATGATTTAAATGAAGATATACCGCCGTTCAGATTATCACTGTTTCTGAATCTGACCTCGGTGATTGGAGGGATTTTATGGCAAAGCATATTCTGAAAAAGATCACTGTTATGATGACGATCATTCCGGTCATTCTTTGCACATTCATCCTGAATGTACAAGCTGACGTGGCTTTTGAACCGATCGAACCTGTCAAACGGCAATCAAGCATCCTGCTGCCAGCATTGGCTGTTGCGGCAGCTGCCGCAGTACTGCTGGTACTCAGAGCACGCAATCATAAAAAGTAAACAGCAAACACAGACCTGCATACATGCGGGTCTTGTTATTTATGCCCATATTAAAAA
>CAMOPG010000071.1:0-12024 GCA_946622165.1 uncultured Erysipelotrichaceae bacterium | reverse complement strand
AGTTCCCTGCATCGTGAAAATCTTTCAGCAAATCCTCCAATCCAGAGTAAAAGCAGACGGATCAGTGTGAACTGACTCATCTGCTCTGTTCTTATATATGACTGCTGAAGTATGATCCCACGGAACTGATGTTTCCGTTTGGAAATTATTTCCAGTAGTAGCTGACGTTGACTGTCTTCTCCAGATTGTTGACACGTTCTGCCTGGCGCTCCAGCACAGATGTGTCATCCGTCAGATCATTTCTCGGGTCAAAGTCCGGCGCATTATATCTTCTTGCCTTCCAGAGATCTTCCAGCCAGCCGAACATTGCGTCATAGACGATGCCGAATACATTCTCAAAGTTCTCGATGTAATTGATCTCGATACAGTATCCGAACATCTTGATGATCAGGTAAGCGCCATCCAGTTTCGCTGAGATATCCAGCGTTTCCTGTACATCCTTGTATGCTTTTTCCACATCGATACCTGTGAGTTTCTTGAATCCCCGGGCAAGCAGGCGGGCTGTTGCTGACGAACGGTCGATCGCAGCTCCGGCTAAAACTTCATGTGTCTGTGTACCAAGCGCATCGTTTTCATCCAGTGTTCCGCCGAACATATAGTTCAGCAGCTGGGCGATCGCGATGTCTGCTGCAGAAGCGGCCTGATCAACGATACCTTCGATCTCTTTTTCTGCGCCTTCCATGTATTTGGCCTTCAGCGCTTCCTTGGCCGCCTTACCGGCAGCGTTCGCTCCATCTGTCAATGTACCGCTGGCTTTATAGGAACCGCGTACATACTGCATAAAGACATTGATGCCGGCTGTGTCCGCTTTTGACTGATAGCCTTTCCTCAGCTGGTCAGACAGCAGGTTTCCGGCATATTTGCCGCATGGTTCAAGTACCTTCTTGCCCAGTTCTTTGATCTTGTCACCGAGGAACGCCTTGAACTTGGTCAAGGTCAGGTCGCCTAATGCGGCCATAAGTGATTTGAAGATATCACCCTTGTCATCACCTTCTCCATAGAAGTAATGCTTGGAGAAGCTCATCATCAGATACAGTGAGACGAACTGTCCGAGCACTCTTGGAGTCATCGGAATCTCACCTGTCAGCACTGCGCCGAGTGTTTCGTTGCAGCTGCTGACCAGTGTCTTCATAAACGCGAATTCTTCGATCTTTCCGCCTTCCGTCAGATCGACCCATGACCAGCGGGCAACATACTGTCCAAGGTATTCCGCCAGCGCGTTTTTAAACGGGTTGGCAAATGCCGCAATCACATCTGCCGGCGCAGTCGGCCAGTACAGTTTGATCGCTGCTTCGGTCGCCTTGTCGCCGATCGCGACCAGGGATGACGCAACAACGATATACCTGGTCATGACCTTGTCGATCGAAGCATATTCTTCACTCTGCGCCTGGTAGAACTCCTTGCCGGCAAGCAGGATCTGATATGTCAGATGTTCAATGTCTGCGCCTGACATATTGGGAGCGTTTCTCACCATGTTTCTGAGATCGGGATCACTTCCGAGTCCGAAGATCTGGACTGCTCTTCTGAGCTTCCTGAGCGCTTCTTCCTTTCTGGCAAGGCTGGGCAGATCGGGCTTGATACCGATCATACGGAACGGAAGCTTCGCTTCTTCTTTGTGTCCTTCCCCTTCATACAGCAGTTTCAGGTAAGCGTAATAAGGTTCTATGACGACAGGCAGCGTATTGTACGCATAAATGGAAATGCCTGCTCCCCCGTATACTTTCCAGGGGAAATGCTCTTTAAATGTATTTCCGTATTTCCCGTCATCCAGGAATCCTGTGTAATTCATGCCCGGATTCTTTTCAACTACTGCCTCTTCCCCGTTCATGTAGCATACATATACATTGAACATTGCAGGCGGTATCTTTGCGCTTCCGACCGCGTTTTCATCCGGTATGGTATTCATTTCAATGCAGCCGTCTTTCTCGTCTTCCATTGGTACCGAGATACCGTCAGGCCAGATATTGATCGTAAACTCGTTTTCCGTATGCGTCTTGTCCGCAAAGTCCGCACGGATCGTCACATCCTGGCGTCTTCTGTCCGCAAAGATCTCTGCTGTCTTTTTGATCTTCCTCGTACGGTTGGTGATCTCAGCCCAGTACGTATAGGAATACTCAGTGTCCTTTACCGCAGTGATTGCAAAGCCGGTGGTATTGCTGAAGGTGATATTCTCAGGTTCCTCCAGAGCACCGGCCAGCAGGAAGCGCAGTCTTGTCTTTCCGCCCATACCGGCGATCACGTCCGTCTCATTCAGGTTCGCGTTGATGATCCATGCGCTGCCGTCTTCCTTCATCTGCGGGAAGACGATCTTCACATCTCCGCCAAGCCGGAAGATGACATTCCTGATGAACTCTCCGCCTTCACCAAGATAGCGGAACGATACCGTTCCCTCTGTCTTCAGTGATTCGGGATTTGCTGTTACAGAAGCGTATTTATACTTGCCGCTCATTCCTGCGTCACGGACATTCAGTGTATCATTCTCCGAATACACCTGGATATTCTTTGTCAGGTCGTTCCTGGGTTTCTCCCCGTCCTCCGTGATCTCTGCGATCCTTGCGCCGACACGTACCGGTTTCCCGTCTTTTCGGATCACATCACCGAAGTCCTTGTATACATACATCTTGTAGCGGGAAGAGTACTTCTTCTTTTTCTTTTCTTTCTTTTCTCCGGAGTCTTTCTTTTCCGTTCCTCCGGAAGCGATCGCCGCGCCTGCTGCAGCAGCTCCGCCGACACTGATGATGATTGCCCCGGGAAGATCCGGATCATCAAACTCGTCGACGATATCGGAAATGATCTGCGTACCGGAATCTTCTCCGGACTGCTCTGATGCTGTTCCGGTAGATGTCTGGCTGGTTTTTCCAACAGAGAAAATGAAAACGTACGATACATATGTATCATCCAGATCGTTATTTTTGTAGATCTCTACTTTAACTCTTCTGATCCCCTCTGCAACAGTATATTCATTGTGCGCTGTCCAGGATTTGGAAGCGTCTGTATCCGGGTATTGACCCGCGGGCATGAAATTTCTGTAGACCGTCCATCCTGTATCCGAACTGAATGCCATATCCCAGTTTTCTCCCGGCAGATCCACCATTCTATCTGTCATCATGATCCATGTATTCAGTTCACCGTTGTTGCCGTGTTCCGTTGCGGATACACGAATCGTGTCTCCCACGTTGATGTGACCGCGGTATTCACGGACGTCCACATTGACCCAGTCTCCTTTATTTGAAGCCTGATCACTCTGTTTTACCAATCTCAGATCCCATGGCTCTGCAAACCATCCGTCCACCGTCCAGTCCATGGACCCTCTGTGTTCACCGTGAGAGACAATTCCATCCACATATACAATTGTTTCTCCGTACGCAATACTGTCGGATATGGACTGGTACTGCCGCTCTTCTTCCGCCTGTGCGGTCACTGCCGCAAGCGGCATTGCCAGCGTGCACAGCAAAAGCCCAGCTGCTGTGAGTGCATGAAGATATCGTTGTATGTTCTCTCTAATATACTTCATATGCCCTCCTTTCACAGCCCCATTGCCATGACGGCAGTCATAAGCGCAAAACCGATCGAAATACCGGACAGCAGGCTCTTTGCCTTGCCGGTCTGTACGACGCGTTCCCCGTTTACTTTCCCAGAGGTCAGTGACCCTGCCAGTTCGTACAGGTTTCCGTCTTTCCTGCCGATCGCCTGCAGGCTGAGCAGTGCTCCGGAGATCCCTGCCATGGAGGAAGCGGAGGCGCTGTCAATGCCGGTAAATACAATACAGCAGGCAGCTCCGATGACCAGCCCGAACAGGAAACCAAACAAGCTTCCCTTTCCTTCATTCTGAAACAGGGAACCGATCCCTTTGAATGTATTGCCGATCCCTCCGGAAAACAGTGTCGACAGCAATACTGCCGTACATCCTTTTCCAAGGATCCCGCCTTTGGCACAGGTGATCCAGGACAGTGCCTCTATGACCTCAGACCCGGAGTCCTTCAGTACTGCCAGTACTGTCCAGAGTCCTGCCATCAGCAGTGAATACAGCAATACCTTCGGTTTCAGCAGAATGCTGAAAAGGCCGCCTGCATAGGATCCCAGGAAACGCAGGATCCCCATGAGCGGTGAATCTGCTGAAGCAGCTGATAATACAGGTGATGTACTGAGTTCCGTGATTCCGGAGATCACCGGACCCATATCACCGAAATCCATTTCTCCTGCGGCAGTGGACGCGGTCATTCTGAAAGCACCCTGCAGTTTCTGAACAGAAGCAGGTCTGACCTGACGGACAGGCTTACTGCCCTGCAGAGGACTTCCGCAGGACAGGCAGAACTTAGCGCCTTTGTCTACTTTCTTCCCGCAGGAAGGACAGACGATCTCTTCAGGTTCTTTTGTTTTCGGTTGTTTGCCAGTCAGCGGTGTTCCGCATCCCATGCAGAACTTCGCACCAGCGTCTGCCTTTCTTCCGCACACAGGACAAATGTCTTCCTTTGTTTCAGCTTTGGGTTTTTCCAGAGCAGGAAGCTCTGTTCCGCAATAAAGGCAGAACTTTGAGTCCCCGTTGACTTCTTTGCCGCATGAAGGACATGTTCTTTTACGTACAGCCATAGGCTTCTCCTTACGGTCTTACCAGCAGGACATCGCCGAACATGCCGCTTTCCCTGACAACGATGTTGCCAAGTACATAGTCCCTGCCTTCATAGGAATAATACGGTCCCAGACCGATCGCGATCCCTCCGTCAGACAGATCGATGTATTCCGGATCCCATGTACCGCTGAACGGTTCATAACCGACTTCTTCTTCCGTTTCCGGCATCACGTCGTTTCCATAACGGATGTACTGGGGATGCAGGATCAGCTGTGCACCCTGCTCAGAGAAGGAAACCTCAGCAGTACCGATCTCATCGATCCGTTCTTCTCCGGGGATCGTCCGGTTGAATGTCATGCAGTATTTCCATTCACCGCCGATATATCCTGCTTCACGCAGTACAGCACCATCGGGGATCCCGTTATCGTATACATCGTCTTCATAGAACAGGAAATCATCAAACCAGACATTCGTAATATCTCCTAATCCCTGCGGGATATCCTCAGGTACCGGTGTCTGTACTTCCGTCACTGCCGGTGTGCTTTCTGTATGTGTCTGGTTTTCTGCAGGCGTCTGGTTTCCTGTCGGTTTTACAGTAGAAGGCTTCCCTGTGCCGGAACCTGTATTGTTGTTGTTTACAGTCTGTTGGACGGGAGGATCTGCGGGAGGTGTACGGTGGAACACCGACTCCAGCCCTCCGATCAGCAGCAGGAATACTCCTGCCACAACATTCAGGATCAGGAACCATTTCAGGATCTTCCACAGTAAAGAAGGCTTCTTCTTTTCCGTTGTCTTTGCGGAAGAAGAATACTGCGGGGTGTTATGTGAGGGAATCTTTGTTCCGCAGTTATCGCAGAATTCTGCATAATCCGGTAATTTCTTACCGCAGTTGGGACAATATACAGCCATTGTTCTGATTCCTCCTTAGTTTATTTCTGAAGTTCAAAGACGACTCCGACAGGACTGTCATCTTTGTAGAATACCGTCGGGATCATTTCCGGCGTTACGGTCTGCAGGCCTACCTGGACAGTACCGCTCACCGTAATGATTCCGACCCTGATGACGACGGAATCGTCACCGACGGTAATGCGCAGTTCATGCGCAGCATCATAACGGATCTCAAAGCTGCCGTGCGGCGGCAGGTTCCCGCTGAGGAACGAATAGGTACCTTCCTGTCTTCCTTCCGGCAGGCCGCTCATGTCTGCCAGTTCCGGTCCGAAGTCAATGATGACTGTTGTACCATCCCCGTTGAATTCCATGGATCCGTATTCCGACACGAACAGTCCGTTATGGGGATCCGGTGCCGGTGTGTCGGGCACTGCCGGATAATTGCCCCCATCCCTGGGACTGCGCAGGAATAACATGTAAAAGCAGGCTGCACATACCAGCAGCGCTGTTAAGATCAGTAAGATCCGTTTCATATGTTTCATATCGTTCACCGTTTACAGTAGTATCTGTTTATTCCTTTATTCTGCTTCTGAACACTATTTCCTTGTAACTTCTGCCTGAGGACACCGTTCAGTGATATAGCCCAGTACAAACTCATAGTGTTCCGGGTCGGTATAGACCTGGTTCCGGATCAGTTTTCCATACAGCCGGATCAGGCACTTTGATGGATCTGCCTTGATCTTTTTTACACTGGAGAATCGTGAATACAGGGATGTACCTGTCGCGGAAAGAACACCTGCTCCGGTGACAGTACGGTTTCCTGTTTTAGTCCCGGCAAGGATCGTCAGTGCCTCCAGCGCTTTTGCTTTGTCGGTCTTGATCTGTGTATGGTCAATGCCTTCTTCATCCATTTCAAACAGCACGGTATATTTCCCGTTGTTTGCCTTTGTGACGATCCAGTAAGCAGGCAGTGACAGTACCATCAAGATCGCAAGCACAATGACCCCGGTCGTAAAAGCTCCTGTCACACCATCCAGTCCGTTTCCGGACAGCAGATTCATCACCAGCATGATCACGATCACGATCGCTGCGCTGAGACCGAGGACTCTCCAGACTTCAAACAGGAGGAAAAAGCTCTTCATCATCGGAAGCTCATATACCCAGCGGTATACACCTTCACTGTCTTCAGCTGGTCTTTCTTCCGGCATGTCTTGGTTCAGTGCATGACTGCACTGATTGCAGAAAACAGCGTTATCCGGAAGCTCAGCTCCGCAGACAGGACATTTTACAGCCATGATTACCCTCCATGATCCATGATGAAAAAAATGAGATTTCTTCACCTTCATTGTAAACATACAAGATCATGTTTCCTGTTGTGCCATATGTTCTGTCAATGACTGTTATGCGGCACATATCTGATATACTGAAAATGACATCGAAAAAGGTTGTCGGAAAGGAACGTTTCTTATGTTTGCAAGGCAGCTGACCCTTCTGCTGGATACTCTGGAGGTATCCGGATCTGATCTTGCCGGATATGCACAAATAGACAGAACAGCCATCAGCCGTATGAAGAACGGATCCAGACAGCCGAAACATGATGGAACGTCTGTCCGGAAACTGATCCATGGGATCATCAGTTACTGTTCTCAAAACGGTAAAACAGATACCCTGCTGGAATTGGTCGGTATAGAGAATCCTTCTGCAGAAGAACTGTCACAGGCACTGCTGCAGTGGCTGTATGAAGACAGCAATGCAGATGAACAGAATACTGCTTCACCAACAGAACGTATATCTGCCCAGTCATTCGGAACACATTTAAGCGCTGTCATGAACCTGACAGGCATTTCCAATATCAGGCTGAGTCAGCTCGTATACGCTGATGCGTCCCTCATCAGCCGGTACCGCCGTTCAGAGCGTCGGCCGAAAAGCGGATCTGACATGGCAATGCGCATCTGCAGGGTCCTGTGGGAGCGCATTGAAAAAGCAGACCGCGTCAAAGAACTGTGCGATCTGATGATGTGCAGTGAAGCAGATGAGCAGTCATTCTATGCATGGCTGTTTGAAAGCAGTCCGCAGGTACAGACAGCTGACATTACTGCTGAAAAGCTGATCTCCCTGATGAATACAGCTGTTGCTGTACCGCAGTCTGCAAGGCATGAAATGCCTGTACTGCCGGAGAGTGAGATCAGGAATATCTACCATGGAACAGCCGGACTGCGCAGCGCAGTACTGCGGTTTTTAAAGAACGCTGTGGAACAGCGTGTACAGCAGATGTTCCTGTACTCAGATGAGAACATGGACTGGCTGAGCGGTGATCCTGCCTTTTTCCGTGCGTGGGCTGTCCTGATGCATGCGTGTGTTGTCAATCACACAGAGATCACCATCATTCACCACGTCAACCGGAATATGAAGGAGTTAAGTGACGCTGTCGCAGGATGGCTGCCGTTGTACCTTTCCGGCATGATCTCTTCCTACTTCTGCAGAAGAGACGAGCGCTTCCAGTTCACCAATACCATGTTTCTGATACCGGGTATGGTCTGTATCCGTGCTTCCCATGTACGCGGACTGGAAGCAGAGGGAGTCTACCATTACCATACCGACAGAGAATCACTGGATCAGTTTGAAAAAGAATACCGGTCCCTGATCCGTCAGGCATCTCCCCTGTTCGCGATCCTGCCAGGCATGCATTTGCCGGAAGGAAACGATCAGGTGATCATACGGAATACACTGCCGCTTGGAACGATGTCCGAAGAAACCGTACGCAGCTTTGGTCATGAAGGACTGTACCGAGCATGGGAAACAATACGATACCGCTTTGATGAAACAGATCATGGTCCGATCAGGGAATTCATTCCCCTGTCAGAGTCTGGGAATGCAGTTTCTACAGAACCAATACCCGGCATTCCTCAGTTTGTATACACGGAAGAACAGTACCAACAGCATATCAACGATATCCGGAACCTGGCTGCAGAACATGACAGCTACCACCCTGTTTTCCTGAAGCACCGGACATTTGACAATGTACAGATCTTTATCACAGACACAAAGGTATCCGTCATCCGTATGTATCCTTCCCTGATCACATTTGAAACTTCCCACCCTCAGATGTGCCGGGCATTCCTGGACTATGCGGACCGCCTCCAGCAATCCTCTTCAAATAAAGAAGCAGAATCATAAAAACTAAACAGAGCAGCCGGGTCAGCACTTTGACACGTCTGCTCTGTTTTTGTAATTCCTGTTTACCTGAGTTTCCTGTATTCATGAGGACTCATATTTTAGGACTTGCGGAAGATCCTTGAAAAATATGTAGAATTGATGAAGCTGCAGGTATTCTGATGTTTGTATTCTCTTAAAGACATGAATCTTGTTTTTACGATCCTGGTCTGGAGTTTTGTAAATGAAATCCGATCGATACATTATCCCGATAGTCAACTGTTTGTTTCGGTGGGTGTTACTTTTCTTTCAGTTTACAATAATCAGAGAATGTTGCTGTAGGAAGCATACGGCGTTTACGGATCATTTCTGACCAGATAGTATTGCCTTCGGCTTCAGTGAGAATTCCAGCATCCATTGCCTTGATCAGTATGTCACCTGTCGTAATGTGCGCGATATCATATTTCTTCACATACGGTAATACATCACGCAGATTATTGCTGGCCAGCGTTCCACCCCTCTGTTTTGCCATCGCTATCCCAGCTGCTTCACCTCTGCCGATGACCCTCATTCCTGCTTCAGGAGATGTTGTCATTTGCATGTAATCGTAGTATTCTGCAGATCCGACCATAATACTGTCGACTTTGAGATCTCCATGATCCCTTAAAGTATCAACTCTCATCAAAAGATGCGGAACTCTTTGAAGTTCGTTATAAACCTGCATTGGTAAAATGATTCTTCCTGTGTACAGCCTTGACAGAATACTCTCCTCCCGAGTCCAAAGAAAAGCGGAGAGACAGTCTGTATCAAAGAAATACTTTTCAGTCAATTGCCTTCCCTCCTTGTTCATCTTCATCCAAGCCGAATACAATATCGTCGCGGAAAGCGTCGAGTAACAGCTCGTCAATTTTACCTGAAGAGACCAAGTCTTTTTGTCTTAATTCCTCTACCTGTTTCAGATAGTATCCATATGTTTTTTTCTGTAATTCAAGAGGTGCTGGTTTATACAATTTATCGTCATATCCGAGATGTTTTGCTGTAGAGATCACCCCGGATGTGTAGTCTTCAAGTCTTTCAGGTAAAAGATATCCTTCCGATGCAAGCCGCCAGAACATCGCCAGATGGCTCATCCCAAAATATTGTTCAAGCGCAATAATGTGTTTCATAGACATTGGGGCACTGCCGGCAGTTTTCCTGATTGCTGCACGCAAAGACTTATATGGTGCGAGGAAGTAGGAAGCAAACTGATCTGCACACTTTTCATTCTTGTTTTTGGGATCGAGTGTTTTTGAGCAGACATTGAAACCTGACTCATCATCGAAATACAGATGATACAATTCATGGGCAAATGAAAAACGCTGCCGGCCATATGACATTGTTGAATTAATTGCTATCAGCTTTATTTCTTTATCACGCACACACATTCCACTGATGTTTTCACCAAGAGGATAAAACACAAGTGTCAGTCCTTCGATCTGATTTGTAAGAGAAAAAATATCAACAGGAGAATTCGCATCTTCTCCCAACAGTTCCCGTAATTCTTGTGCTTTTGTGCTCAAGTCCAGTTTATTCAGCATTCGATTCCTCCAGTATTTTCGCCATAAATCTGCTGTTGATGGCTATTTTTCCAACATCTGCAATCATTTGCAGATCCTCCTGGCTGACATCCTGTGCCCTGAAAGCAAAACGAATTGGTTGAGCATCCTGATTCATATCCGCAAATGCGGTAAGACTATATCCGTAAAGATTCACAAGACTTTCCAGCTGATCAACTGTGAGGTTTCTTTCTCCGGTTTCAACCTTTGATATGAAAGTCTGAGTCACTCCCAGATATGCAGCAATCTGTCCCTGGCGAAGGCCTGCTTTCTCTCTCATCATCTTAAGCTTTTCATAAATTGCAGTCATGACAAATCCTCCTTTTCCTCTCCCAAATAATTATGATGTCTTTATGTCATATTTTCAAGTTTCTTTGCTCGAAAAATATGACACAAACTTTCTGCCCGGAAACCATCTATCAATTCTCACAAAACGTCAGTACAGTAAGCACTGCGCTAAATAAAACTGCCGGTTTGACCGGCAGAATAATTGATATGGAATTTTCACAGCAATCCATTATCACCATACAAACGTTGCTTAACAGGAAATGAAGTATTCATCCAGAAGTGTCTTCGGCGCCAACATTTTGAACATCATATTCATCATGTGATGGTTTCACATAGTTCTGCACAACTAAGGTCTTCCTGAATGAGCTGGATACTCTGATGAGTAAAGAGAACGCTTGTTCTTTCTTATCCGGATTGTAAATGGAAAACACCGATTGATAATAACATCTCTCATCGCCCCGGAAAACCATAAAATCTGTTTACAGCTGCCTGCGGACGTTCTTTCAAAACACCGCATCACTATGAATTTCGTAGGATTTCAACAGCATCCGCGTTTTTTATCCGGAACTTACACGAATCCTGTGAGTTCTGATTTCTTTTCTTACTGCAGAAGTCCGTCTGCCCATGCGTTCAGTGAATCACTGTCACGGAACACATCTGCTCCAATGATCTCTGCCTCACCGATATACGGCTTCAGCTTCTGGGCGGTCTTTCCGATATCACTGCCGCCGGACGTTGCAAACAGCGCGATCTTCTTCCCTGTCAGGTCATATTCTTTCAGGAATGAGGTAATGATCAGCGGTGCTCCGTAATACCAGATCGGGAAACCGAGGAAGATCAGATCATATGTATCCATGTCTCTGACAACAGATACGATGGACACATCCTTCTTTGTGATCATCTCACGGTTGCACCTGGCAAGCGGGTTCATATAGTTCAGATCGGCATCGGAATACGGAACCTTCGGTACGATCTCAAACAGCTCTGAATCGGTATGTTCTGCCAGTGATCTGGCTAATGCTTCGGTTGTACCGGATGCGCTGAAATATGCAGTCAGTGTTTTCATGATACTCGTCCTCCTTCTCATACAGCAGCAGTTTTTCTGTGTCATAAGCAGTGTTACGGGTTTTGCTGTCATTACCAGAGTTCCCTGTATTCCCGGGGACTCATGTTTTCGATCTTGCGGAAGATCCTGGCAAAGTATGTAGCACTGTTGAAGCCGCAGGCATATGCGATCTCTTCGATCGTCATATCCGTGAATCTCAGTTTGGTCTTTGCATTGGTGATCCTGTTCTGTATGACATAGTCGATCGGACTGGTACCGTACGTATCCTTGAAGAGTCTTGAAAGATATGTCTTTTCCAGGAAGAACTGTTCTGACAGTTCATCCAGTGTGATCTTCTCTGAGGAATGCAGGTCCAGATATGCTTTGATGGCAGAGATATCTGAACGGTTCTGATTATCATCTTCACTGACCGGGTTCCAGGCATCCTTCATCAATATCGTCAGCATCTCTGACAGCAGTGTATT
>CAMOPG010000070.1:0-12134 GCA_946622165.1 uncultured Erysipelotrichaceae bacterium | reverse complement strand
CATCGAAGCGGACGAGTCTGTCTTTGATCATGGTTCCGTCGATGATATTGGAGTCGCCGATGAATCTTGCACAGTATTCATTGACCGGTTCGTTGTAGACCTGGACAGGCGTGCCGATCTGTTCGATCTCACCGTCTTTCATAATGACGATCTTGTCGGACATGGTCAGAGCTTCTTCCTGGTCATGCGTAACGAAGATAAAGGTAATGCCTACTTCTCTCTGAATCTCTTTCAGTTCCAGCTGCATTTCTTTTCTCAGGTTTTTATCAAGAGCAGACAGCGATTCGTCAAGCAGAAGGACTCTCGGTTCATTGACAAGTGCTCTTGCGATCGCAACACGCTGCTGCTGACCGCCGGACATGCTTGTAACATCTCTGTGTTCAAAGCCTTCCAGACCTACCAGAGAGATCATTCGCATAACTTTCTGGTCGATGATATCCTTTGCCTGCTTTTTGATCTTCAGGCCGAACGCAATGTTGTCATAGACATCCAGATGCGGGAACAGCGCATAATGCTGGAACACCGTGTTGACATCTCTTTTATATGCGGGAATCTTTGCGATATCCTCACCATCCATCATGACCTGTCCTTCGGTTGCGTCCAGGAATCCGGCAATGATTCTCAGCAGTGTCGTCTTGCCGCAGCCGGACGGGCCAAGCAGCGTGACGAATTCATTCTCATAAATGTCCAGGGAGATCCCCTTCAGAACGACCGTGCTGTCGAATGTTTTGACAACATTTTTTACTTCAATCAGTTTTTTCATTTGTTTATCCCCTTCAGAAAATCGGCGGAGTGCTGATCCACAGCACTTTCGCTGCAGCCTGTCCCGTATTGACTAAACAGTGTGATTCGTTTCCTTTGATGTAGAATGTTTCCCCTTTTTTTACGATCAGTTTCCGGGAATCACTTTCCCTTCTGATCTGGATCCTTCCCTGAAGCACATAGCCGAACTCCTCTCCGTCATGCGGTTCGATCTCTTTCGAACTGCACCCGGGTTCAAGTTGCAGGATCAGAGGTTCCATTTTGTTCTTCTGAGCATTCGGAACGATCCAATTGATCGTTCGTTCCTCCTGTTCATCAACGAAGATGTCATCCTTCGTGAATACGATCTGTTCTTCATCGTCATCCGCAAAGAATTTCGACATGGACACGCCCAGTGCTTCGACAATGTCTTCCAATGTTGTCAGCGACGGCGATGTCAGATTGCGCTCCAGCTGGGACAGAAATCCCTTGGTCAGTTCTGTACGCGATCCCAGCTCTTCTAAGGTAAGACCGTTCTTCGTGCGTAATGCTTTGATTCTTGATCCGATATCGTACATTTCCGCCTCCTTTTGTTTACAATTACTAACCTTTTGATTTGTTTTTATCAAACCATGATTATTATACAGAAAACAGGCAGGTGCGCAATATATTTTTAAACAAAAAGTTTAGAATCATTAAATTTATTTTGACGTATATTTTCATTTAAATTCATGCAGTTTTATCAGTACCCTTCAAAAAAGCACGGATCGCTCCGTGCTGTTCTTATTTGTTATAATCCTTGTTCTTTTACAAACGCGTAGAAGTCAAGTTCTGCCTGCGCGTCCTTCTCACTGATCGTCCCGACCGGATGAGCATAGAAGATAAATTCTTCCTCCCCGTCCAGCCCGAATGCCTCGTCTGCCAGCTTCCCGTTCACGGAACCGATGGCACATGAACCAAGGCCGATACTGGTCGAAGCAAGGTACAGGTTTTCTGTAATATGGCCTGCGTCGATCAGTACAACTCTGTGAGCATATATGCCGTATCTCCATTCTGCCCTGTAGGCAACAAAGCTGTAATAGAATACAACGTTTGCCTTTGCGCCCCAGACCTGACCGTTCAATGATCTTCCGATAAAGCCGTCCAGATCATCACACGCACCGAGGAATTCGATCTGATGCTTCATGGGAAGATAATGGTACAGTCCGGGCTCAAGTCCTTCGACCTTCCGTACCGCCAGATACGTCTCAAATTCATGGCGGGCTCCTCCGCACGGTACAGTGCGCAGCGTTGCATAAGACTTTCCGCGGATGCCTTTGACTCCCTGAGTCGTCCAAAGCAGATACGACAGTTCAAGAAGGGACATCTCTTCCTGTGTATAAACACGATGAGATGCTCTGGTATTGATCACGTGCAGGAAATCATTGTCGATGTTCAGTGTGTCATAGTTCACCGGCAGGTCGATCGCCTGATCACGCATCGGTGCCTTTACCAGGGGCGGCTGCGGTTTTTTCAGGTTCTGATCACTGACCCATGTGTCGTCGTCAAAGTTTGTGCGGACAAATGCCCTTCCTGCCTTGATTCGGCGTTCTGCTTCTTTCTGGTCCATAAATGCCTCCGTTTTTAAACCATATTACTGTTCAGCTGAGCGATAGTAAACTGTTTCGCCTTCCGGAACAGAATGAGTCAGCCAGACGTTTCCGCCGATCACACAATGATCGCCGATCTTCGTTGTTCCCCCGAGTATCGTCGCGTTGGCATAGATCACGACATGGTTTCCGATATCCGGATGACGCTTGCCGCCCTTGACCGGATTTCCGTTTTCGTCCAGCTCAAAGCTCTTGGCGCCGATGGTCACGCCCTGATACAGCTTGACATGATCGCCGAGCACAGCAGTTTCACCCACAACGATACCTGTTCCATGGTCTATGCAGAAATGATGGCCGATGACTGCACCGGGGTTAATATCAATGCCTGTTTTTTCATGTGCATATTCTGTCATGATTCTCGGAATGAACGGTATGTTCAGCTGATACAGTTCATGTGCGATCCTGTAAATGGATATCGCATAGAATCCGGGATAGCAGATAATGACTTCACCCTTTGTCTTTGCAGCAGGATCGCCGTCATAAATTGCCTGTATATCCGTCAGCAGAAGGTGCTTGATCTTCGGCAGACGGAGCAGGAACTGTTCAGTCAGTTCTTCCGGATCACGTGTCTGATCGTTCAGAACCTGAAGACTGACGCAGATCTCCTCTTTCAGCCAGCCGGCAAGTGCTTCCAGGCATTCCTCCGGAGACATTTCCAGATAACTGAAAAACTGCGGGAACATAACGACTTGTGCCGCTTTTAAAGCAGATACGCTCCGGGTCCTGTCAGGCATTCGCTCCGCGATGATCAGATCCGGATCATATTCTTCGTCAATCATTCTGTGAATATCGTCGTGGGTATAGTTCATATGATTTACTCCGCAAACATTGCTGTTGAAAGGTAACGGTCTCCTGAATCAGGAAGAAGGACAACAATATTCTTTCCTGCATTCTCGGGACGCTGCGCAAGCTGAATTCCCGCATAAACTGCAGCGCCGGCAGAAATACCAACGAGAATGCCTTCTTTCTTTCCGATCAGTGCTCCGGTCCTAAGTGCATCATCATTCTTTACTCTGATGATCTCATCATAAACAGATGTATCAAGTACTTCAGGAACAAATCCTGCCCCGATACCCTGGATCGCATGCGGACCGCTTTTTCCGCCGGAAAGCACCGGTGAAGCGTCCGGTTCAACAGCGACGATCCTGATATCAGGATTCTTCTCTTTCAGGAATTTGCCTGTTCCCGTGATCGTTCCGCCTGTTCCGACGCCTGCCACAAAGATATCAACAGTGCCTTCTGTATCTTCCCAGATCTCAGGACCGGTCGTCCTGTAATGAGCCTTCCAGTTTGCAGGATTGACAAACTGTCCTGCGATCCAGGCATCCGGGATCTCCGCAGCCAGTTCCTCGGCTTTCGCGATCGCGCCGGACATTCCTTTTGTTCCATCAGACAGTACCAGCTCCGCACCGTATGCCTTCATCAGTCTTCTGCGCTCTTCCGACATGGTTGAAGGCATGACTATGACAACACGGTAGCCTCTGGATGTTCCGACTGCCGCAAGTCCGATCCCGGTATTTCCGGATGTCGGCTCGATGATCACGGAACCTTCTTTCAGGATCCCTTTTTCTTCTGCATCTTCGATCATTGCACGCGCGACTCTGTCCTTGACGGAGCCTGTTGCATTGAAGTATTCAAGCTTTCCGATCAGCTTTGCATTCAGACCGTATTCTTTTTCAAGATGTGTCAGTTCCATCAGCGGAGTTCCGCCGATCAGCTGTTCTACAGATGTGTTGATTTTCATATTCTTTTTAATCTCCTTTTTCATGTGCAGAATTCCGGCAGACAGATACTATACTTAAAAAATCCGGTTGTTTTTGACTCCCGGACTTTGATGTATATCTTTCAGACTGCCAATCTCAAAACAGTTCCGACATACAGAAAAACCGGGTAACCGTCTTGAGACAACATGCCATTTCAAATCGTTTGAATGCCATACCCTTTCCTCCGTACTGCCGAAATACTTTACAAAAATATCCTATTCCCCGTTTTTTTGAATGTCAACAGATTTGATTATTCCCGGACTCAGGCGGTAATACGTCAGCATCAGGTATAATGCAGCACCGATCCAGGCACCGATTTCAGCAATGAAAATACCGGAAGACCCAATCAGTCCGGGCAGTGTAAACACAAGAATGATCCTGGCTGCCAGCTCAACAATCCCGCTGATCATTGACTGAACCGTCAGTCCGAGCCCCTGCAGCATGCTTTTATACAGATGAAGCATATACAGCATCAGCAGAGCATAGGACATGACCGAAAGATACTGATAAGCTGTATCGATGATCATGTCATAATTCTGTGCGCTGCGTTCTACAAACAGCGACATGATCGACCTTCCGAACACAAGCATGCAGACTGAAATGAATCCGGATACGAGCACACTGAACAGAAGTCCTGCACGGACTCCTTCCGGGATCCGTTCCGTCTTTCCTGCCCCAAGATTCTGTGCGGTATAGGAGGCTGCCCCGTATCCGAAGGCGATTCCGGCAGACTCCAGGATTCCGAACATTTTATTGGCTGCAGTATAACCTGCAACAAAAACTGATCCGTACTGATTCACGGCATTCTGCAGGGCAAGTCCTCCCGCCGCAATGATGACTACCTGAAATGCCAGCGGCAGACCCAGCCTGACCAGGCGCACTGCCGTTTCCATTCTGAATTCCATCCGCAGCGGCAGGCTGATCTGGTTCTTCAGTTTCGCAATACAGATCAAAGCAGCTGCACCCTGTGCGATCACTGTTGCCCAGGCTGCCCCGCCGATCCCCATATGGAACCGGTATACAAACAGCAGATCCAGTCCGATATTGATCAGGGATGCGGCCGTCATAGCATACAGGGGTGTCCGGGAATCACCGAAACTCCTCAGCAAAGCTGCAGCCAGCTGGTATGCCGTGATGATAACGCAGCCTGTATAAAGAATACCGAGATATGTCAGCGCACCGTCCATGATATCTGCCGGTGTATTCAGCAGATTCAGCGCCGGTTTCATCAGCAGCAGGGAGACTGCTGTCATGACAGCAGAAATGACCGCTGCCAGAACGACCGAATGCCAGATTGCCGATACAAGACGCTTCTCGTTTTCCTGGCCGTATGCTGTAGCTGTTTCGATCGAGAAGCCCTGCATCATTGCCTGTATGGCGCCGACCACCATCCACAGGATCCAGTCACCCGCACCCACTGCGGCAAGTGCCTGCGGACCTACGCCTCTGCCGATGATCGCAGCATCCGTGATCGTATAAAGCTGCTGAAAAACACTTCCGATGATCAGAGGAAGCGCAAAGCGGATCAGCAGTCCGAACGGTCTGCCGGACGTCATTGAAGTACTGTGTTCATGCATACACGGTATTATATGATATTCAGGTGCTTTATTTCACCTGAGAAACTTCTGATATAGTATGATTTCCGAAAAGGCAGGTTTATTTATGACAGAACTCACATTCCGCTTTGCGGTAAAAGACGATGTGCCGGCGATCCTGTATTTCATCAGGCAGCTGGCTGAATATGAACGGATGAGCAATGAAGTGGTTGCCACAGAAGAACTGCTGAATGAATGGATCTTCGAAAAGCAAAAAGCAGAAGTGCTGTTTGCTGTGGCGGACGGCAAAGAGATCGGATTTGCACTGTTCTTCCACAACTTCTCAACATTTCTCGGCAGAGCAGGCATCTATCTGGAAGACCTGTTTGTACTGCCGGAATACCGCGGCAAAGGATACGGGAAGGCCATATTGTCAGAACTTGCCAGGATCACTGTGGAACGCGGATGCGGCAGACTGGAATGGTGCTGCCTGGACTGGAATCAGCCAAGCATTGATTTCTATCTGTCACTCAATGCTGTCCCGTTAAGTGACTGGACAACATACCGTCTGACAGGAGACAGCCTGCGTGAAATGGCTGAATACAGAAACGAAAAGATGTCCGGATGAACGGACATTTTATGATTCCTGCTGCAGATTTTTTGCGAGCCACTTCCTGTGGGAAACGATTCGGTAATTCCTGATCGCACGTTCTTCTCCTTCAAAGCAGTAAGGGTTTTTCCCGGTTTCCCTGAAGCCTGCGATCACATCTTCCGCATCTTCAATATAGTCCTCCGCATTGACAAGACCGTACATGCGGGTCGGGATCACATAAAACGGTTTCTCAGGATATTTCTCGGCTAATTTTCCCGAGACATACTGCAGACGGGTCGAAAGGAATACGACATCCGCCTCGTCGATCGTCTCACCATCTTTATATTTGTCATAGGGCTTATATAAAAAGCGTGCTTTTTCTTCAAGTCCCTTTTCTTTCACTTGTCTGTTCAGCACTGCAGAAATATAACTGGAGGAAAATCCTCCTCTGCATGTGATCATGATCGTCAGCATATTCAAACACACCGTTCCGTACAAGCATATTATACTCATGACAAACTGCATACCGCTGAAAAAGCACATGAACCATTCAATGATCCATGTGCTGTTTTTCTGTTCAGATTATGCGGTTCAAGTGATCAGTCCAGATCTTCGCCGTTGGACTTGTAGACTTTCTGCATGTAGTAGAAGGAATCCTTCTTTCTTCTTGAGAAGTCACCTGTACCGTCATCATATCTGTCAACGAAGATGAAACCGTAGCGTTTTCTCATCTCGCCTGTTCCGGCTGAAACCAGATCAATATGGCCCCAAGGCTGATAGCCCCAGAGTTCAACGCCGTCCAGTTCGATCGCATCCTTCATCTGCTTGATATGATCTCTCATGTAGTTGATGCGGTAATCATCGTGGATACTGCCGTCTTCTTCAACAACATCCAGCGCGCCCAGGCCATTCTCAACGACCATCAGAGGAATATGATATCTCTCATACATCTGGCAGAGGGAAATACGCAGTCCCATCGGGTCGATCTGCCAGCCCCATCTGGAAGCCTGCAGATACGGGTTCTTGCCGTTGCGTACCTGGTTGCCTTCCGTTGTTTCTGTTGTCGGATCAGCGCTTGCTGTACCGGACATGTAGTAGGAGAAGCCGATGTAGTCAACCGTTCCCTTAGCGATCAGATCCAGATCGCCTTCTTCCATTTCGATCTTGACATCATTTCTCTCGAACCATTTCAGCTGGTAAGGAGGATAGAAGCCCTTGACCTGTACATCGATATAGAAGAATCTTGCACGCATCTGTTCAATTGACAGCATGACATCTTCCGGTTTGCATGTCAGCGGGTAGATCGGTGTATAAGCGACCATCATACCGATCTTGTTTTCAGGATCGATCTCATGTCCGCGCAGAACAGCCTTTGCGGAAGCGACGAAGATGTGGTGGTCAGCCTGATAGCGTACCTGCGGTTCAACACTGTGGATACCCAGCTGCATCCATGATCTCAGGATGTTGATCTCATTGAATGTCATCCAGTAATGGACTCTGCCCTTAAAGTGGGTAAACAGTACTTCTGCGAAGTGAACAAAGTAGTCAACCAGCTTTCTGCTGTGCCAGCCATCCAGCGTATCAGCCAGATACATCGGTACATCGAAGTGCGCAATGGTAACGACCGGTTCAATTCCATACTTCAGGCACTCATCAACGACAGCGTCGTAGAATGCAAGTCCTTCTTCATTGACTTTTTCCACGCCGTCCGGAATTACTCTGGACCAGCTCATGGAGAAGCGGAAGGAATTCATGCCCATTTCTGCAAACAGCGCAATGTCTTCCTTGTAGTGATGATAGAAATCAGTTGCCTGATGGGAAGGATAGTAGATATCCGGAATAATATAGCCGACTGCACCTTCCGGCAGGGAAGCTTCACGCGGCAGTTCCAGGATCTCTCCTTCTTTTGTCTTTACTGTGTACATGCGGGGATGATCTTTGTCACCGCCCTTGATCGCATCGGATGTAGCGAGGCCTCTGCCGCCTTCAAGATAACCGCCTTCATACTGATTGGCAGCGGTGGCTCCGCCCCATAAAAAACCTTTCGGGAAACTCATAAATGATTATCCTCCTGTTTATCTTCTGTTTTCATTGTATTGGAAGAACGGTCCTGTGCCAATCAAAAAGGGACAAAAAAAATATCACAGAATCGTAATCCTGTGATAGTGCCGCTGTATTACTTCTGCCAGGGCTGTATGACTTCCGGTTCCGTGTCAAGAAGTGCCAGCTGTTTCTCTGTCAGATACTTTTTCTGAATGATCGCCTCATAAACATATTCACGGAAATAGGCTTCGCTGCACACAAAGATCCCGTTCTTTCCGAGCTCTCCGCCCCAGCTGTTTTCGATCTTCCATCTGTCAGGTCTGCCGGACTCATCCAGGTTGACGCCCACCAGGATCATGGCATGCGTGCCGGAGCTGACATGGTAATTCAGGCGGTCCTCTTTATCCATTGAGAACTGTACTCCGCCCATCAGACCTTCATAATCAAAGCTGTTCTGATCCCAGATACCGCTCTGCCTGTCGCCATACGCTCCTGCATCATTGGAGAACCATACCGGTTCCATGTCCATCAGCTGTTTGATGCAGAGGTCCTCGATCTCTTCGATCGGTATATTCAGGAAGCAGATATCTTTATCTGCCATGGAGCCGATGTAATGGAACTTATGCAGTGTATCCATGTGCTTATGTTCCGTCGGTTCACACGTTACCATGACATATTCATCAAGGTTGTGATTCGTATACTTCTCATAGAATTCCTGCGGCGTGATCTGCACATCCCGATGGAAGGCTCCGTCGGCAGTTCTGTATTCAAAGTCAAATGAATCAACAGGCTCGCCGAACACGATGCATTCCATCTTATAGATCTCCGCCATCATCGCATGCTTCACAGGCTGAGGATCGATTCCCTCCGCACAGACTCTGCGCAGAATGCATATATCCTTGCGCACCAGATTATTCAGCAGACGCATGAACTGTTCCGTATGTTCGGATTGATATGTTTCAGGCATTACAGAAGCAGGAACGATGCCGTATTTCTGAACCAGGTCCACTGCCATGTTCCAGTATCCACCGTCATGGAAACCGTTCAGGAGATATTCCATCATACGGTCATCCAAGGGCTTATCCGCATTTGCAATAGCCAGTTCCAGCGCATTGTTTGCCTTTTCAAGCTTGTCATAGAACGCAATATAATTCCCGGAGAGATAAAACTCTTTCATGCCGGTCTTCTCGGCACACTGTTCCCGCAGGATATTCAATACAGCAAACGCCCAGCATCTGCCTGATTTCTGCTGTGCGGTGATTCCGTGCGTTTCGATCTCCACACTGAATGAACCGTTCAGCTTCGCTGCATTCATCGGCAGGAAAGCCAGGTCCTTGATCTCGCTTCTCGCACACGCCGCTGTATTTGTGACAGCAGCACGGTCATTCTCATAACCGCTGCGGAATGCTTCAAGCATTTCATTTGTAATTCCGTTCATACTGACCTTCTCAGAATCCGAATATGATTCCCGCAGCAGCTGCCGCACATATAATGACGATCGGATGGATCTTCGGTTTGTAAAGATAGAAAGCAAGCAGTGCAGCAAACAGAACGCACGCCTTCCAGTTGAACAGGCTCAATAAATTTCCTGTTGCCTGCCATGCGCTCACATTGAACAGAGCACTGATATAGATGCTCATGACTGCCGCAATGATCAGACCGCATACTGCCGGACGGAGTCCTTCAAAGACACCGTTGACGATCGGTGAGCTGCGGAACTTTTCCAGTATCTTTGCGATGATGCAGATAACAATGATGCTGGGTGCCACCAGAGACAGCGTTGCTGCAAGACCGCCCGCAAGACCGTACATATGAAAGCCTACATAAGTCGCCATATTGACGCCGATCGGGCCGGGCGTCGATTCACTCACAGCGATCATGGTTGTAAGATCCTCGATCGTGAACCAGCCGTACTTGACAGCCATTTCCTTCAGGAACGGGATCGATGCCAGTCCGCCGCCTACTGCAAACAGACCGGTTTTGAAGAATTCAATGCATAACCTGATAAATTCACTCATTGCTCAGCACCGCCTTTCCTGCGGACTGTACTCAGGACATACCCGACAGCCCCGGCCATGATCACCAGGATCATAGTTGAAATATTCGTAAAGTATGACAGCGCAAACATACACAGGCAGATAAGCAGGCCTGCTGTTCCTTTGACGCCCTTTTTGAACAGATTCTTGATCGCCACAAACATCAGGACACAAACTGCGACCTGGATGCCGCGCAGTGCATGCTGGACGACTTCCAGCTCTGAGAAGTTGGAGATCAGTCCGGCAATGACTGAAATAATGATGATCGAAGGTGAAACAACACCAAGCGTAGCAACGATCCCTCCGATCACGCCCTTGATCTTATAGCCGACAAATGTCGCTGTGTTGACAGCAATGATGCCCGGCGTTACCTGGCCGATCGCATAATAATCCATGATCTCATCTTCTGTTGCCCAATGGTGTTTCTCAATGACTTCTTTCTGTATCATCGGCAGCATCGCATATCCGCCGCCGAACGTAAACAAACCCATCTTGAACCAGGAGACATACAGATCCCATAATACCTTCATCAGGATTTCCCCCTTTTTTATACTTACAAAAGTTTAGCATTACGGATGCCTTCTGTAAAACACAACACACAGTCTGTTTCTGCACTGCATTGGACGGGCAGACGATGCTGTATCTTTTGAAAACCATAAATACAATTTGAATTATCACTGTCTCCTGCGTATAATTTTTTCATCTTTCAGAGGCAGAAATTATGACAGATATGAAACAAAACAGAACAGGATACGGCACGCTGCTGGTCCTGTGCGCCTCCATATTGTTTGCAACGGGCGGAGCTGTACTGAAACTGATTCCCTGGTCCGCGTTAGCCATTAACGGAGCCAGGAATCTGATCGCTGCCATCGTGCTTGCGGCATACATGGCATACACGAAACATCAGATCCGTTTCAACAAAACAGTGCTCACAGGAGCAGTCTCATTTATCGGTGTCACAAGCCTGTTTGTGATCGCGAACAAAATGACAACTGCCGCCAATGCGATCATTCTGCAGTATACATGTCCTGTATGGATCATTATCATCATGTCGCTGCTGTTTCATGAAAAGCCGAACCGCAGAGATGTGCTGACCGTGATGACTGTCTTTGCCGGGATCCTGTGCTTCTTCTATGACAGTCTTCAGACCGGACACATTGCCGGAGACCTGATCGCTGTCCTGTCCGGTATCTTCTATGCGGGCGTATTCATGCTGAATACATTTGAAGACGGAGATGCATTTTCATCCATACTGATCGGAGAAGCCGTCAGCGGAATTCTGTTTACACCGCTCCTGATCAGAGAAACAGTATTCACTCCTGTCATATGGACAGCGGTCATTTTCCTGGGCGTATTCCAGGTGGCAGCCGCATATATCTGTCTTGCCATAGGAACCAGATACACTTCCGCGATCGCAGCTTCGATCATCGGCAGTATCGAGCCGATCCTGAGCCCTGTGCTCGTAGCAGTCATATGGCATGAGATCCTGCCCCCGGTATCACTGATCGGTGCAGCGATCGTGATCATAGCCGTGGCAGTCTACAATATACTCAAACATAATGACGACAAACGAAAATAAGGAAGAGGCGGTTGGGGCGTACTCCGTAAAGAAGTTGCTTTGAGGCTGCAATCACCGGGTCAAAAAGAATATGAAATCGGCGTGGCCGCAATGGTCACGCCAATTTTATCTCTTGGATTTGCAGGGTAAAATCCGATGCTCGTTAAAACTGCGGACAAGAAACAGCACCACTCGGCAAATGAGAGTCATCCTCTAT
>CAMOPG010000069.1:0-12367 GCA_946622165.1 uncultured Erysipelotrichaceae bacterium | reverse complement strand
AAAATACTGCCCGTTTCTTTACACGACAAGTCTGTCGAACTGTACCGGTCTGATAAACAGCTGTTTGCAGGTTTCCACATCATCGGTCTGCCCCAAAGCCCACATCAGTTTGGTAATGATCGCTTCTGCAGTCATATCTTTTCCTTCCACGACACCCGGCAGGGACTGGGCGATCCTTCCGACCTCATATACAGACAGATCACTGCCTTCATTTTCCACCTGGGTCGAGAATACCGCGATCCCGTCTTCTGCCAGAAACTGTTTCAATCCTTCCAGCAGGGAATCATCCGTGTTCGGAAGCCCGCCGGAGCCGAAGCCTTCAATGATCAGTCCTTTGTAATGGCCGCAGATATATCGGAAGATCTCACCGCTCATGCCCGGCACAAGCTTCAGCACAAAGATATTCGGGTTCAGTTCCGTATAGAACCGTACCGGTTCAGTTCCTGCTGGCCTGTGTATGAAATGGACCAGCTTGTAGTCAATGAAGGATGCTGTTTCGGGATAGTTGATGCTGCGGAAGGCATTAAAGGACTTGCTGCGGTCCTTCTTTGCGCGTGTACCCAGTATTACCTTATTGTCAAAGACGATATGAACGCCCCATGACAGATCATCAGACGCATAGATGAATGAGCGGATCATGTTGTTCCTGGCATCGGTATCCCGGTTGTAGATGGACTTCTGTGATCCGGTCAGTACGATCGGTTTATCAGTGTTCTGTATCATGTAGCTTAAAGCCGCGGCACTGTAAGCCATCGTATCCGTACCATGGGTGATCACGAAACCGTCATAGTCCTGATAATGATCCCTGATCGTTTCCGTCATCTTTACCCAATGATACGGACCGATATTCGTCGAATCAAGTTTGAACAGCTCAATGACATCGATGTCACAGATATCCTTCAGTTCCGGAACGCATTCCAATAGTTCATGGGATGACAGATGCGGTGTCAGCCCGTTGTTTCCTGTGACAGAGGCGATCGTGCCTCCGGTCGATATCATGAGTATTCTTTTCATAGCCGGTTCCTTTTTCTGTTACTGAATACGCTGCTTCCTGAATGTTTCAAAACGGTCAATGACATCCAGCATATCTTTTGGAAGGCGGTTCCTGCATTCCGTGATCAGTGTTTCAGGAACACCGTAATATGCTTCTGCCATGGCTGCTGCGATGTCAGTGAGTGTGTCACAGTCTCCGCCCAGGGAAACAGCAGTGCGGATGACATCTTCGAAGTCTGTTCCTTCCATGAATGCCGTAACTGCTTCGGGCACAGTCTGCTGACAGCTTTCAATATGTTTGTATCCGGGACGGATCTCATCACATGTACGTGAGAGATCATAGCCAAACTCACTGATGATGTATTCTTTGATCTCAGCTTTCTTCGTTCCGGTCCTTGCCAGGAAGATCGCGCTGGCGATCGCTTCCGCGCCTTTGATCCCTTCCGGATGATTGTGCGTAACTTCTGCTGAGAGCCTGGCCGCATGTCTTGTTTCTTCCAGTGTATCATACAGCCAGCCGACAGAAGATACTCTCATGGCTGAACCGTTGCCGTAACTGCCGTAAGGCTCGGGGTTATCGTCCCTCAGCCACCGGATGAAGCTTGCCCCGTATCCTGCATGCGGATATCGGGCACCCCATTTCTGCATGGACCTGACCAGTTCTTTTCTGATCTCCGTATCTGTCCTGCCGAGGCTGTTCATCATTGCCTCAGCCACCGCGATCGTCATGACGGTATCATCCGTAAACTCTGATTCCCTGCTGAACAGCGGGAACTGCTTGGTCTTGCTGCCTCTGTCAAACTCATAAGGCGCTCCGATCATATCTCCTAAAATAGCTCCGTACATATTTCTTACCTCTCTTTCTAATCACAGTATACCGATATTAAAAAGATGTGCGGTCTCCTGTCAGGCGACATTTACACACACATCTTATATCATTTATTGCGTTTGCCGGTATTATCAGATCCCCTGATCTCTTCATGGTAGAAGTAATCTACGATCACCGGATGTCCCTGAGGCACCCTGCCATACGGCATTTCATTATCCACGAATGGGCAGTCATACTTTTCTGCCATTTTCTTCGCCTTTTCTTCCAGTTCTTCAAAGTAACTGCGGTCATGTTTGTTGTAGATCCGGTCATACAGCGGAACAAGGTCAGGATATTTTTCCGCAATATAATCCATGATCGTCTTCTTGAATCCGCCCCTCAGGTTCAGATTCTCCAGCCAGAACAGATCGCACTGATCTTTCACGCGTTCAAAGATCGCTTCAAAGTCGGTAATGCCGGGAAATACAGGTGATACAAAGCATACCGTACGGATCCCTGCATCATATACCTGCTTCATGGCATTGAGCCTTCTCTCAATACTGACGGCGTTGTCCATATCATCCTTGAATCCTTCATCCAGTGTATTGATCGACCATGATACCGTTACCTGTCCCAGTTCTTTGAGCAGATCAATATCCCTTGTCACAAGGTCGGATTTGGTGCAGATCAGGATATCAGCTCCGCTGTTCTTCAGCTGTTCCAGCAGTTTTCTTGTATTGCCGTAAAACTCTTCCTGCGGGTTGTATCCGTCTGTCACAGAACCGATCACAACACGCTGTCCTGCATACTTCTTTGGGTTCTGTATCTTCGGCCAATGCTTGATATCCAGAAATGTCCCCCATTCTTCCGTATGTCCGGTAAACCGTTTCATAAATGACGCATAGCAGTATTTGCATGCATGCGTACATCCTACATAAGGATTGACCGAGTATCCTCCTACGGGAAGACTTGATTTTGTCATGATATTCTTTGTTTCAACTTCACCGATCTTAATGTCATTCATATTCTTCCGTTTTTCTCCAATAAGTCACTTTTCCATCCATTCCTCGAGATTGTTCCTGACACGGTCAAGATATCCTTCAAACTGCCGGATCTCTTCCTCAGAGAACCCTCTGTAGTAGATATCTCCCATCTGATTAGAGACCTCATCATAATCATTCTTCAATGAACGGGCCTTATCTGTCAGAAACAGCAGTGTCTTTCGCTTGTCTGAAGGATCCTGGATGCGTGTGATCAGTCCTTGTTTCTCCATGCGTTCCAGCATGGTCGTCAAAGATGTAATAGCCAGACCGCACTGATCCGATACCGTTTTGATCGGAACACCGTCTTCCTGCCAGAGTACATAAAGAATGCGTCCCTGCGCGCCGTTGAATGCGTCGATATTTCTTTCACTGAGCACTTTCTCAAAGATGCGGTCACCCAGCTGCTTTATTTTTGTGATCAAAAATCCACCCTGCATAATAAAACTCCTATATAGTAGCACATAGATTCTACTATATAGGAGTAATATGTCAAGACGTTTGATCATGCGGCTGTCTGCAGTCAGACACCGGTACTGACAAGGAACCTTCCGGTCCCTTGTCTGTTTTTAAATTTCAATGAAGTCAGTGCTGAGTTTCTCTTTAAGTGTTTTGATCTCATCGGCTGTCATACCGATCTCTTCCAGATATGCTTCAGCACTCTTTGCAAGATCGATCCCATCCAGCGATTCCGTATGGAATGCCTCTGCCAGGGATTTCAGGAGATTGCTGTCGGCAGTTCTTGTATACAGATCGGTGCCGGGTTCTATTCCGTAGTAGTTATAGAACGTCAGCATATAATCTTCTATGATCTCTTCTTTGCCTGCTCCCATCAGGCATTCCAGAAGTCCTAAGGCAAATCCCGTACGGTCTTTCCCTTCGTTGCAGTGGATCAGGTACGGTCCTTCATGAGAAGCGATGTAGCGGAATCCTTCCGCAAGCTTCTGTCTGAATTCTTCGGAAGAGAAGTTCATGCCCATATTCAGCGGAATGATGTCGCATCCGGCATAATATGTCGACGCGAACTCAGAGTATGCTTTCATCTGTCCTTCACTGTCTGCCATATTCATGACTGTTTTGATCTGTGCATCCAGCATCGCCGCATCTGCCTGTTCATTTCTCTTATAGGCAGGGTTGACCGGTGAGGATGATCTGTACAGCGTGCCTGCACCCATGCCTGTTGTCCTGACCATACGGAAGTTTGCGTATTCCGCGTCACTCAGATGCGCATAGTCTTCACGTTTGTTGGTACGTACAGCACCCAGCTGATGCATTGCGTATTCTTCCGCAAAGCCCTGCTTTTCCTTCATATTCAGGTACACGGTCGTGCTGTCGTCCATGCCTTCTGCCCACTCATATTTGTATCCGGGATCTTCGGAGATCTTGGTGATCTTCGCGACACCCATAGCCTCGACCATGTTTCCGGTATTCACGGACAGGACGACTTCTTCCCTGTTCCTGGAGCTGCTGAACTTATAGCAGCAGATCGGTTCACCGCTGTCCACATCCGTATATGCTGTTCCCACAGGCATATCCATTTCTTTGTCACCGATCCGGACTGTTACGATATCAGCCGGTTCATAGCCATGTTCCTTCATGGCTTCAGGATCGATCGTCAGAACGATATTCCCGTATTTGCTGATCTCGTCGATCCCTGCTTCAATCTGCGGATATGTTTCTTCCTCTGCTGCTGTTTCCTGCGGCAGTGCTGTTTCCTGAGGTACAGCCGTTTCTTCGACAACAGCAGTCTCTTCCGGTAACGGTGTTTCTTCTGTCTGCACAGCAGCGCTCTGCTGCGCGCATCCTGCGCTCAGCATTCCTGCAAGCAGAAATACTATGATCTTCTTATGCTTCATAAGCTGACCTCTTTTCTTTCATTTGACCTGTAACATCATAAAACAGTTTCAACCTGATTGGAATTCTGAAATGCAGTTTTTCCGTTTCTCCGTTACTATGAAATCAGTAAAAAAAGAGGAGAAGACAATATGAAGATCGTATTCCGTGCCGACGATGTCGGTTATACCCATGTGCATAATCTGGGTACCCTGAAAACACTGGAAGAAGGTGTTGTTTCTGACTGTGAATGTATGTTTGACTGGCCTGATGTCGTGGAAATGCTGGACTACCTGTCAGACAAACCGTGGATCTCTGTAGGCTGGCATCCTCATATGTGGGGACACCCTGTACTGGCCCCTTCGGAAGTCCCTTCTCTCTGCACACCGGACGGCAATTTCAAGTGGAAGCGCATCAACCAGTGCGAACATCCTGTGGAAGGAATCGTCTACGATGAGATGATCAAAGAATTCCGTGCACAGATGGAGTTCTGTAAAGAACATCTCGGACGCTATCCGGATATCCATTATGCCAATCTTCCCGCCAAAGGGGAGAAAGAACAGGCGATCCTGCAGGTCGTGGAAGAATACAGGATCCCTTATGGATTTATGA
Source organism: uncultured Erysipelotrichaceae bacterium (assembly GCA_946622165.1). Classification (GTDB taxonomy): domain Bacteria; phylum Bacillota_I; class Bacilli_A; order Erysipelotrichales; family Erysipelotrichaceae; genus Bulleidia. The sequence continues at coordinate 7,081 of CAMOPG010000069.1, read as the reverse complement.
ACAATGAACGTCACGGCAGGCTGACACTTGCCAAAGACGAATACAAGCATCTCAACATCTGGGGAGCCATGGAATCCGCACCCCGGGATGACCTTGTGGTGCTTCCGGGGCATAAATCCGTTCTGAACGTACTGAACTTCCTGAAATATGATCCGGAAGGTTCCATCCTCAGCATGCCTATTGATGACAGTAAGATCATCGTCAAGGTGCTCCATCCCGGATACCTGGATGATACGGTGCTCAGGGAACAGTCATGCAATATCCACCGTGTCAAGGATGTTGAGGTATTCACGTCACCCAGAGTCAGGCAGTGGGTCATCGACAACAAGGTGGAGATCGTCAACCAGTATGATGCCATTTTCGGAACATCCAGATACCAGGATCACCTGAAAGAGATCAATTCCCCTCTCTGGATCGGAAACATGAAGTAATTTACCTGAGATCGTCCAGCCCGGATGATCTTTTTTCATATGCCAAAAAATGTCATTGCCATCTTTCTGTCACACCATAAGCAGATGGAATTATTGCTATAATATTGATAATCTAATCTGCGATATCAGATCATCTGATACACAAATCATCCGTACTCACAGCGCACGATTGATCATCCATGACCGTACGCTGTTTTATGTACATCCCGTTTCTACCGTATTATTCACAAATATCGTAGTAAAGGAGTGTCATTATGCATAAAAAATCCATGATCCATTTACTCTCCCTGTTTTTATCGTTCTCTTTATTCGCATCAGGATCCATGATCAGTCCGATTGCTGAGCAGAATGAGGAAGACCCGACTGCTGAAACCGAGATTTACGAAGAACTGCCGGCGGAAGAAGAACAGACCGAACTGATTCAGCCTGCTGAGGAGACCAACCCCGAAGAAAGCCCTCTTGCGGAAGAAGCGGTTGAGGAAATGTCCGGTGAGCAGGAGCCGGAAGAAGCAGTATCCTCCGATGAACCGGAGAAAACACCCGAGCTCACCCCTGCAGAAGAAACACATGAGGCGGAAGAAGAATCATCCGAAGAAACGGAACCTGCTGAAGAGACAGAAGAAGAACCGGCTGAGGCGTTTTCCGACGATGAAGAGGAACTTTACTTCTATGTCGCAGGTACAGTGGTCCCCTATGAGGGAGAAGGTGTCCTGACGATCGAGAGTGAACTGATCACTTCCGGAACAGTCAGCTACGATTATGAATCCAATACGCTCACACTGGACAACGCGGTGATCGAAGATGATCCGGACGAGACACTGATCGATTCTCCCGAAACCACGATCATCAAAAAGAGCGGGGAAGCAGGTCTTACGATCCGGCTTGCAGGCAGCAGTTCACTTGAGATCACCACTGAAAAGTGGAACGTCTACCGTCTGCGCGGCATTGATGTTTCCGGACCGCTTACCATTACCAGTGATGACGGATCCGGTTCACTGGATCTGAGCGTCACCAGAAGCTCAAACTATTATGATTCTCCTGCGATACAATGTCCCAAAGTATCTATTGAAAACTGCACGCTGAATGTGACCGCTTCAGGCAATTCCTTCTATATCTGGAGGGAACTTCATTTCGGTGCCGGTGCCAACGTTGTTGCGAAAAGTACAAATGCCATAGCGATCAACATCACCAATGAAGGAACCATGGTCACGCATGCACCGATTGAATGTGATATTTACGGATATGCTTCGGTCGATGATGAAGAAGGAACGGCCTTTTATGAACCGGAATATGTATATGATTATTATTCCTGGAATCCGTTTGAGAGATACCATAAAGTCATCGTGACAGCACGTGAACTGGCAGGAAATATCGTATTAAGCGGAAACTGCGGAAATGAAGGCGGCAATGTCACCTTTACCCTGACAGACGAAGGCCTGCTGACGATCACCGGTACCGGGGCAATGGCAGATTACAGCAGAGATTATTACAGCAATAATTATGCTCCATGGTATCAGCCGGAGATCACCTACGTGACCTCCGTGGTGATCGGGGAAGGCGTCACGCATATCGGTGATTTCGCATTCTACAACAATAAACTGCTGCGTGAAGCATCCCTGCCTTCAACCGTGGAGTCGATCGGCAGATATGCGTTCTGTGACGGCAATCTTCTGACATCCCTGGATCTTCCTGCATCACTGAAAACGATCGGAGAATACGCCATCGCATACAGCAGAAACCTTGAAGAGGTACTGATGCCCGAAGGTATTGAGACGATCGGAGAAGATGCATTCGCCGGATGCCAAAGCCTCAAGCAGATCACACTTCCGGAAAGGCTGACAACGATCGGGAATTATGCTTTCAATTACTGCACCAGTCTGCAGTCTGTCAATATTCCGGCAAATGCAGTCAGCCTGGGAAATGGTATATTCGACTACTGCAGTTCTCTGTCAGGAACGATAACGATCCCCTCCGGAGTCACGAATCTCGGGTATTCATTTTTCTATCATTGCGATAACCTTGAGGGTGTTGTTCTTCCGGACGGACTGACCAGTATCGGCAGCAGCGCGTTTGCATACTGCGGCAGGCTCACTGAGATCGATATCCCTTCCACTGTAAATTCTATAGGTGAAGACGCTTTCGCTTACAGCGGGCTTACTTCCGTCAGTATTCCCGAGGGCGTCACCGCTCTCAATGAAGGAACATTCTACAGATGCACCGATCTGGCCAGTGCAGAACTTCCGGATTCCCTGACAGAGATCTGGAGAGAAGTATTCCAGGGCTGTTCAAATCTGAAAAGCATCGATCTGCCGGAAGGGCTGACAAGGATCGACGCTGATGCATTCAACAGTTCCGGACTGGAAGAGATCGTGATCCCGGACAGTGTAACATACTGGGAATACCGTTCATTTAACGGCAATCCTTCCCTCAGAAAAGCGGTGATCGGCAATGGCGTCACTATGATCCCGGACAATGCTTTCAATAACTGTCCTTCCCTGACTGAGGTCGTGATCGGCAGCGGCGTCAAAAGCATTACCACAAATGCCTTTAAGGACTGCACAGCTCTGGAGACCATTTATATTCCGGACAACGTTGCAATTCTGTACGGCGGTATCTTCAATGGATGCACAAGCCTGAAAAATATCCGGCTTTCACCGAATATTGAGTCTCTCGGTGATTCTGTATTCAATCAATGCACAAGCCTGGAAGAGATCGAACTTCCCCCGGCATTACTGGCATTAGGCAGCGGTGTGTTCTACGGATGCACAGGATTGACGTCATTGGTGATCCCTGAAACAGTCACTTCGCTCGGTGACAATGCATTCAAAGACTGCACGAACCTTGAAGAGATCGATATGCCGGCATCCCTTGGCCTGTATACACTGCCTGCATCTGTATTTGAAAACTGTATCTCATTAAAAGAGATCACGATTCCTGACTTTGTCAGAGCGATCGGTAATTATGCCTTCCGGAACTGCACAAGTCTGGAAAAGGTACATTACAACGGCACACTGAGAAATTACATTTACTACGAGAGCTATGCGGTCGGCTACAGTGCATTTGAAAACTGTACATCTCTGACAGAGCTGTCCCTGACATTCAAGCAGAAGGAAGGCATGATCTATCCCGATGCATTCAAGGGAATTCCCGAAGGACTCGTACAGGTGTACGGCATCCCGGGCGGTACTCTGGAAAGCAACGCCTCTGCCAGGAACTATACCTTCCATCCTGTCGGATTCACTGTTCATTATCTGCCCAACGGAGCAGAGGGCGTGATGGAAGATCAGATCATCGACTACACCGACTACACTCCGGAAACACCTGCAGATCATTTCACACCCAATGCATTTACAAACGGGGACCTGACATTCCTCGGCTGGAACACAAAGGAAGACGGAAGCGGAACGCACTATGACGATCAGGCAGAGATCACGATCGATGTGCCTTCATCCGGTGTCCTCAGCCTGTATGCCCAGTGGGCAAAGAGCTATGACCTCTGGATCGGCGGAAATCTGATCCACAGCAAAAACAAAAACGATATCTCAAACAACGGATACTCGTCTACACCTTCCACTTATGATCCGGATACGAACACCCTGACACTGAACAGCAGTTTCTATATTTACAACTACAATGAGAATCTGGAAGGTGCAGGTCCTGAACGCTACTGCGGTCTGTACTATGCCGGAACCAGAGAACTGACCATTATCGTCAAATCATATGCAGAATTCAGGAGCTCCAGCTACGTGACCATGCCGGATGTCTGTGACCTTTACACAGCCGGACCGCTGAAGGTCGTATTCAGCCCGCAACCAAATTCCTACGGAACTCCACAGCTGAATCTTCCCAGTACCGGCAGCGGCACAGCAGATAAGTGTTCTGCATATGTCGGAGGCGATCTGACAGTCAGCGGAAGCGGTACAATGACCGTCCGCGGAAGCAGTTCTTCAGAAGGACACAGTTACGCGCTCCGCATGGCCGGCGGCAGTCTGAAAGTATCTGGAAAGGCGAATGTCTCCCTGACCGGAGGTTCTTCCCCTTCAGCTTCCTACGGTCTGTATCTGGACGGCAATACCACACTGCGTACCTCGGGCTGGGACGGTTATCTGGAGATCAGCGGAAACACCGGTGCGATCGGCGCACCTGCAGGCGTGACTCTGAACAGACGCGGCACAGATCCCGATATGACATGTTATGAACAGACCGGATTCTATGGTACGCCCAAAGTCCTGACGGAAACTTCTTATCCTGTCTCCTCACTGTCGGCATACAGGTCCATCCGCGCACTGCCGGTCAACCATGTCATGAAGGTAACACTGCTTGAACCTGACAGGAACTTCATCTACACAGGAAGTGCCGTGAAACCGGGTGTTTACGTTTCATGCAATGGTTCGACCCTGTATGAAGGATCAGACTATACCGTAAAATACAAGAACAACACCAAAGCATGGACCCTGCCCGAAGGCACTGAAAGAGACCAGGAAGGCTTCCTGGAACTGCCCGCAAAGACACGCAAGAGCGCGCCGCAGATCATCGTGACCGGCAAAGGCAACTTCTCAGGCAGTACGACACTGTACTTCGAGATCAGCCGCAAGAGCATCAACCCCGGTGATACGGCAGACGGAACAGTTTCTGTCACAGCAGCAGATTTGACAGTCGTTTCCGGCAGTAAGGCATCCCCTGTCCTGTACTACGGGACGACCAAGCTTTCCACGAAAGACTTTACCGTCAGTCCTGCGGCATCCACGAAATATACGGAAAATACCATTATGACAGTTACCGGCAAAGGCAACTATACCGGATCTGTTGAGGTTCCCGTCACGGTCGTTGCCGGCAAAGCAGAACTGAAGAACATTGCGGTAGACTTCGGAACACTTTCATACGTCTATAACGGCAAAGACCGGAAAGAAGAGATCCTGTCCGGCATCACCGTATATGACGCTTTGGACAAGACCGAAAAGAAAGACATCGGACAGGAGCACTACAGCCTGACGATGTCCAATAATACGACCGATGCAGGAACAGTCAAAGTGACCGTGACCGGCATCAACGGGTATTCCGGCACAAAGACAGCGAACTTCAAGATCGTCCCGAACAAAGATATCGATATCTATGTGTACAACGGCTATGAATCCGGTGTGAACTACACCGGCTATCCCAGGACCGGTTTCCTGTCAGTGTACGCTGACGTAGATACCGAGGGTGAAGACAAGTATGAAACACGTCTGACCGAAGGAACTGATTATAAGATATCCTACAAGAACAACACCAATGTCAGCACTGCTAAGACAAAGGCTTCCTATACGATATCCTTCATCGGCAGCTACAAGGGCAGAAAAGCGGTCACAGGCAAGTTTGACATCAAGCCTGTCAGTATCCAGAACGTAAACATTGTGCTCCTTCCGGAAAAGATCTATACCAAGCCCGGCGCATACGCTACGACACCGTATGTAACATATAACGGGATCACATTGAAGCAGGGCAAGGACTACACGGTATCGTATTACCGGAGCGTCCAGTCCCGCTATGACTATGACCTGGGCAGATATGTTTATGAGATGTCCGGTCCGGTCTCATCCAAAAAGGGAGAGATGCTGACGGATGAAGACTTCATGACCGATGGATATCCGAGAGACCGGGTCACAGTATACGCAGTGTTCCGCGGAAAAGGCAACTTCGCTTCCGATGACCCTGACCTGATCAACTACAGCGCTTACCAGGTCAGAAGACAGCCTGAAACCGGACGTTACCTGGATATGTCCAAAGCAACAGTCACCATTACCCGGAAGAACGAGGCAGGCAAGACCGTCAAGGTCACCTCATTCCCGTATACAGGGCAATACATCTACTTCGACCCTTACGCATCAGGTTCACCCGAATATGCGGCAGATATCACTGTCACATATAAGTATGACAAGAAAACAACGCTGACCCTGAGAAGCGGAACCGATTACCGTATCTCCTATTTTGACAACCAGAAGAAAGGTACCGGCTCCGTACTCATCACCGGCTACGACAATCTCCGGACATTCTACGATGAAACCGGACAGCCTGTAAAAGATATGAAGGGCAATGAGATCGGATATATCGGTTTTACCGGTGTTAAGAAGGCATCCTTCAAGATCACAGCAGGAAAACTTGCAGATCTCCTGAAAAAGATCCTGTTTAACAGCTGATCAGCATAAAAATGACTGTTTCGTCACAAGCGAAGCAGTCATCTTTTTTTTCACATACTCTGTTTAATGCGTCTCAGTTATCCTCGGATCCGGATACCCACTCAAACACCATGTCTTCATCGTATTCCGACTGATCTTCGTGCCAGGTAAATGTACCGTCATCATTGAAGACGATCGAACCCGTCCCGTTTTCGTAGGCAATTTCATCCTTGACGATCTCACCTTTTTCATTAAAGACGATGATCGTCTTTGTGGCGGTGGAATAATCAATGGTCTTTGTTTCAGGATCGAGCCGGCCGTTAATATCCCTGCGTGTCAGTTCAGAAACGCTGCTGCTCCATTCAATGGTGACCAATGCCCCGTCATTTCCGAACGGTTCAACCAGAGCGCGCGCTCTGCCGCTCTGATATGTACCGACATCATTCATGACAGGATTCTGCCAGTCAGGATCTTCTTCAAACACAGAAGCGTAAT
>CAMOPG010000068.1:0-12389 GCA_946622165.1 uncultured Erysipelotrichaceae bacterium | reverse complement strand
AATGAAATCAGAGGAAAAAGCTTGTGAAATATAAAGGAATCATTTCAGCTGTTGTTCTGACAGCATTTACTGCAGTCACTGTACATGCGAATTCTGCCATTACATATGTTGATGGAAGTGACGGGACAGGTGTCGTTGTACTGACTGAAGACTGTCCTCTTGTCGTAGAACATGAGGATCTGGTTTTTCATATTGATGATCTGCCGTCGGATTATTACAGCAGCACGTCTTTTTTTGAAACATACAGCGCAGATGTGACAGCAGAATATACGGTCTATAATCCGACAGAACTGAATATCCATGCTGTGCTGGCATTCCCGTTCGGAACATATCCGCGCTATATTCCCGAAGACGCACGGCTGAACTACAGCAGTGATCATTACCGTGTGCAGATCAACGGAGAAACCATCAGCAGCGATATCAGAGCGACATATAAAGAGGACTGGACAAAATTCAGTCTGGAAAATGATGTTCCGCTGCTGCAGGACGGATATACGGAAGACGGATTCTTCCGGCCTGAACTGCCGGCTGCAGAATATACATGGGTGATGGAGACGGGAAACACGGATCCTTCCAATGAGGTGTCAGCTGTATTTCATAGAAGCGAACATACCAGGATCATTGCCGAACCCGAGGAAACCGTACACTATGACCGGGAAAAGGGAACCTATGAACTCCGGTTCCGTGCAGAAAACCAGAAACGGGTCGTACTGTATGTTTTTGGAGAAGATACCGGGGAACCCGAGTGGTCGTTTTCATCACAGACAGATGATCAGACAGAGACTGAGACCGCAATGACGCTGCAGTCCCGAAGAGAATACACATTCCTGGATTATGTTCTCAGGGATTATGATGACGCATTCGGAATATCCGTCAGCGACTGGTACAACGCTTATGTGACAATGCTGAAGCAAAGCAGCGGTTCTTCATTCATACTGAGTGAACCTTATCGCTCATTGCAGCACAATCTGATGCGCTGGTATGTATATGAGATCGATCTGGAACCGGGAGAACGTCTGATCAATACCGTGACTGCTCCGATGTTTCCGCGGATCGATACCGGATTTGAACCGCCGGTATATACATACACGTATCTGCTGTCGCCGGCATCCACATGGAAAGAGTTTGCTTCTCTGGATGTCCGGCTCGAAACACCGTATTATCTGATAAAGTCCGGCCCCGGCAGCTTCACAAAGGATGGCGGAGTCTATACAGCGTCATTTGATCATCTTCCCGATCAGGAACTGAACTTTGAACTGTGCACAGTCACCAGCCCGAAACGAAACAACAATTATGGAACATATATCCTTCTGCTTCTGGCAGGAGGGATCCTCATACCGCTGGTCCTGTTCATCCTGCTGGTCATTCTGATCATCAGGATCATTCGAAGAAAAAAATAATCCGAACAGCAAAGAAATAAGGAGAGAATATGGGATTCAGAAAAGACTTTTTATGGGGAGGCGCTACAGCAGCCAACCAGTACGAAGGCGGATGCTTTGAAGGAGGCAGGGGCCTGGCAACAAGCGACATCATCACCAACGGAAGCCATACGGTACCCAGAAGGATATCTGTCAAAAATCCCGACGGCAAAATCGTATTTGTTCCGGCAAGGGGAACGGAGCTTGAAGCAGGATGCAGGGGATATATTGACCCTGATACATATTACCCGAGCCACAAGGCTGTTGATTTCTATCATCACTATGAAGAAGATATTGCCCTGATGGCAGAAATGGGATTTACGTCCTTCCGCATGAGCATCAGCTGGACAAGGATCTGTCCGAAAGGAACGGATGAGATCAATGAAGAAGGCCTGGAATTCTATGAAAAAGTATTCCGCGAATGCAGGAAATACAATATTGAACCTGTCGTTACATTGTGCCACTTTGATGTACCGCTGTATCTGTTCGAAGAGATGGACGGCTGGAGCGACCGCAGAGTGGTCGGCTGGTTCCTGACCTACTGCAGAACGGTATTTACAAGGTATAAGGGACTGGTGAAATACTGGCTGACATTCAATGAGATCAACTTCCTGAACGGAGCCAAGAATCTCGGCACACACAAACTGGATGACCAGACACGCTTCCAGGCACTGCATCATGTATTTGTTGCAAGTGCTCTGGCAGTCATTGAAGGGCACAAGATCGATCCTGAGAATCAGATCGGCATGATGATGAATTATCCTCTGGTTTACCCGGATGACTGTCATCCGGATTCCGTCATGAAGGCCGAACTGGAAAACAGAAAGCACACATTCTTTGCGGACATGCAGTGCCTCGGCTATTATCCGGAATACAAACTGAAGGAATTCGAGCGCAATGGCGTCGTCATCAAACAGGAACCCGGTGATGCTGAGATCCTGAAAGAAGGAACCGTGGACTTCATCAGCTTCAGCTATTACCATACCGGTGTTGTTTCAAGAAATGATCTTGAACTGACAGGCGGCAACCTGGTCAATCACGGAAAGAACAAATATCTGCAGGCCAGCGACTGGGGCTGGCAGATCGACGCAGTCGGCCTGAGAAATGTACTGAACAGACTGTATTACACATATCATAAGCCGGTCATGATCGTTGAAAACGGATTGGGTGCAGCAGATACCGTGGAAGCGGACGGCTCGATCAATGATGACTACAGGATCGACTACCTGAAACAGCATATCGAGCAGATGAAGATCGCCGTAGATGTTGACGGCGTAGACCTGCTCGGATACATGCCATGGGGCTGGATCGATCTGGTATCTGCCGGAACCGGAGAGATGAAGAAGCGCTACGGATTTGTGTATGTTGACATGGATGACCTGGGCAAAGGAACACTGAAGCGCTCAAGAAAAAAGAGCTTCTGGTGGTACAAGCAGGTCATAGCGTCAAACGGCGAGCAATTATGAGCTATCGTTTCTACGGCTGGCAGGAGCCGGTAGTGATCGAAGATCCGGAACTTCCGGGAATCCGTTCACAGAGAGACCTGTACGACATCCTGGCTGAGTCCTGGTGTGCAGAGACGTGCACGCCCAGAATGAGAAAAGACTGGAGTGATGAAAACAAGACGCTTGGGCAATGTTCCATTACAGCCTTTCTGGTACAGGATATCTGCGGCGGTCAGGTCTTCGGGATCCCGCTGCATGACGGCAATTTCCATTGTTTCAACGTCGTGGATGGACATACATTCGATCTGACAAGTGAACAGTTTCCGGACCAGCTTGACTATTCCGACTGTTATGAACAGTTCCGGGAAAAACATTTTGCCAGGCAGGAGAAAAAGGAGAGATATGAACTCCTGAAAAGCATATTTCTTCAGAAAGCAGCGAAAACCGTTTGAAATACAACGGTTTTTTCTCTGCTGTGTGACCATGGAACAGCAATGTCTGTGTATAGGTTTGAAGCCGGACAGATGATAACGGCAGATGAGGAAACAGAACTATGAAGAAGCATATCAGAAAAACTGCAGTATTCCTGGTGACGGCTGTCACAGCCGGTACATTATGTGCCTGCAGAGCACAGACTGAACAGGCAGAATCACCGGAGATCACTCCGGAAGAGACAGAGGAAACCATGGCAGTTCTTCCCGGAGGATGGGAAATGATCAAAGATACATCCGTTGATGCAAACATTGACGCAATGCACGCATTTGATAAAGCAAAAGAAACACTGGACGGATATGCATATGAACCGCTGGCAGTGCTTGGCAGACAGGCGGTCAGCGGAACCAATTACTGCATCCTTTGCAGAGGATGGTTTGCTGTGAAGAATGCCCGGCCGGAAATGATGCTGGTCTATGTATATGAAGACCTCGATGGAAATGCGTCATTTACCGGCGTCAAAACACTGATCAATGCGGCAAATGTATTCGGAGGCTGGTCAGTCAACGAAGGAGAGATATTCCTTGAACAGAACAAAAACGTCAGCGCAGCCTTTGACAAAGCAATGGAAGGACTGACAGGAGCTTCTTATGAACCCGTCGCATATATCGGCTCACAGCTTGTTTCAGGTATGAATTACATGATCCTCTGCAGAGAATCACCGGTCGTACCTGACGCTGACAGCCAATATGCCCTGGTAAAGGTATATGAAGACCTGAACGGCAATGCTGAAGTCCTGGAAGTGACCAGAATCGAACCGGGTGAAACAGATGAGGAGATTGAAGTTATGAATTCACAGATCGCAAATCCATGTGTACAGTACGATACCCTGCAGGAAGCAGAAGAAATATGCGGCTTTGAACTGACACTGCCGGAAACAGTCAGTTCAGCTGATTATCGAGTTATCAGCGGCCAGCTGCTGGAAGTGATCGTCAGGAATGGTGCAGACGGTCTGGAAACATATCGTATCCGCAAAGCAGAGGGGGAAGGTGATATCAGCGGGGATTACAATGCTTATGCTGAAACAGACGAAATGACTGCTGATGACAGAACCATTACGGTCAAAGGAAACAGCGGATCCGTTCATCTTGCCGTATGGGAAGACAGCGGATATGCATATTCGGTACAGTTTGCGGATGGTGTTTCAAAAGAAGAATTGACGGAACTGATCAGGCAGATCAGATAAGCGCAGGAAATGAAAAAGCCGGGGGTGTTCCGGCTTTCAATGTATCTGCTTAATGGCAGGCTGCGATGATCTCTTTCAGCATCTCAAATGTTCTGTCAAAGGATGCCAGATCGAGTTTTTCATCAGGTGTATGTGCACCGGAAGCGATCGGACCGAAGGTAATGATATCCAGCTCGGGTACCAGTCCCTTGAAGATCGAGCATTCCAGACCGCCATGGGAAGCGACTTCCTCCAGCTTGTTTCCATGAGCCTCTTCAACCTTCGCGGCGATCTCTCTCAGCGGGGAATTCTTTGCATAAGCCCAGCCGGGGAAGCGGTCTTTGAACGCTGCATCCATGTGCAGGAGTTCACTCATCACCTTGACATGATTGATCATGTCATCCATATGGCTCTCCAGTGCAGAACGCATCAGTGCAGTTGCTTCAAATCTGCCGTCTGTTGTCGTGACAGTCCCGAAATTCAGAGAAGCTGCTGTCAGGCCTTCGATCGCCATTGATCTGTGCTGGAATCCGTTGATGACAAGGAAGAGGAAGTCGATCAGCTCATTGCTGAGGGACTCAATGTATCTTGTATCCGCAGTATCTGCTGTTTCGAACAGGACTTTAAATCCTGCATCAGAGAATTCCAGTTCGGAAAGGATATTCTTTTCTGACTTTCTGATCTGTGCTTCCAGTTCTTCTTTCGGTGCTGCTGATGTGAAATAAACATCTGCTTCTCTGGGGATCGCATTGAATTTCAGACCGCCGTTAAAGCTGACAAGACGGACATCCATACCTGCAAGCTGAAGTTCCTTCAGGATCCTGGCAGCCAGCATATTGGAATTGCCGCGTTCCAGATGGATCAGACCGCCGGAATGACCGCCGAGCAGTCCGCGGACACCGAGCATGTATGTCGGATCCGCATTGTCTTCACATTCCAGAGTTCTTGTAATAACAGCAGTGCATCCGCCGGCAGAACTGACGGATGTTTTTGTTTCTCCGCCGCTGTCCAGGTTGATCAGACGTTTGCCATGGATATCTTCCTTCTTCAGTTCCCTTGCACCAAGCAGACCGATCTCCTCCATGGTCGTAAACATGCAGGAAAGAGGAGGATGCGGAAGTGTTTCATCTTCCAGGACCGCCAGCATATAGGAAACACCGAAGCCGTCATCACAGCCAAGCGTTGTACCTCTTGCATGGAGCCATCCTTCTTCATCGACATAAAGATCCAGAGGGTCCTTGGTAAAGTCATGTTCTACGTCTTTATTCTTTTCACATACAACATCAAGATGCGCCTGCATGATCAGCGGCTGGGCATCTTCATATCCCGGGGATGCAGGTTTGTCTACGATCACATTCCATACATGATCCTGTTTATAGGTCAGTCCATGATCTTTTGCGAACTGTACGATAAAGTCACTGGCAGCTTTTTCATTTCCCGATCCGCGGGGAATCTGTGCAAGTGCATCGAACCAGTAGCAGTGCCGTTTGTTTAAATCAAATTCCATAATCAATCTCCTTTTTTATCACAGCTGGGCGAGAATTTCACACAGCAGTATGTATGTTCTGTCAAATGAAGCCAGATCCATTGTTTCATCAGGGGTATGCACATTCTCGGTGACCGCTCCCATGGTAATGATATCCATGCCAGGAACGAGTCCGCAGAATACGCCTGCTTCTAGACCGCCATGCGCAGCGACTTCCACAAGCTCCATATCGTGCCGCTTCAGAACTTCCGCATACACTTTGCGCAGATCGGAATGCGCGGAATAAGGCCAGCTTGGATGATGTTCCAGACATGTCACATCCATGCGCAGATACCCGGCAAGTGTTCTGATCTGTTCCTCCAGTTCATCTGTATAGGAGGGCAGCGCACTGCGTACCGATATATCCAGAACGGTTTTTCCGTCTTCTGTTTTGACAACACCGAGATTCAGTGAATTGACTGTCAGACCATCGATCACCATGGAGCGGTGTCTGAAGCCGTCCGGGACCAGATACATAAAGCTGATAATGTCATCGGTCACTGTCCGGGTGAAATGTTCTGATGCATCCTCTGTTTTTTCAAACAGAACACGGAATCCCTCATCGGAGAATTCCAGTTCCCCGGATATCTTTTTTTCAGAAGTACGGATGAGATTTTCCAGGAAGGCAGGATCATCCGCAGATGTAAATACGGCATCTGCTTCCCGCGGTATCGCATTATTCTTTGATCCGCCGGATATGCTGACAAGACGGATATCCGCACCTGCCAGCTGCATCTCTTTGAGGACGCGTGCCAGCAGTTTGTTGGAATTGCCGCGTTCCAGATGGATCATGAGACCGGAATGACCGCCCTGCAGTCCGCGTATTCCCAAGGAATAAACCGGATCATGATTTTCTTCTGTTTCGATGACTTTTGAAACAAAGAAGGTAGCGCCTCCGGCTGAACTGACCGAAGTCTCGTGCTCACCTCCGCCATCCAGAGAGATCAGACGTTTTGCATGCAGATCTTCTGCGTTCAGTTCCATGGCGCCAAGCAGACCGACTTCTTCCTGAACGGTAAACAATGCCTGGATCGGAGGATGTACCAAAGCATGATCCTCCAGGACCGCCATGATATAGGCGACGCCCATACCGTCATCAGCGCCAAGTGTTGTCCCTTTTGCGTGAAGCCAGCCGTTCTCATCAACATAAAGATCAAGCGGATCTTTCGTGAAGTCATGTTCAGTGTCTTTGTTCTTTTCACATACCATGTCCAGATGTGCCTGCAGAATGACCGGCTCGGCATTTTCCCTGCCGACAGATGCAGGTTTTTCCACAATGACATTCCATACATGATCCTGTTTGACAGACAGACCATGATCTTTTGCCCAGCTGACGATATAATCACTGACAGCTTTTTCATGATATGATCCGCGGGGAATATCGGAGATCTGTCTGAAGTAGCAGCAGATGCGTTTGTTCAGATCGAAGTCCATAAGAAACCTCCATGTACATACACATTTTATGCGCTGCAGAAGCAAATGAAAAGTGATTCACAATGATGAAAATCTTTTCATAATCATGTATCTTCCGGAGCATACAAAAAGCTCTGCGGCATGACCGCAAAGCTTACAGTTCTTTATTCACCCGCAATGGCGCATCCGCCGAACGCAATGCTCGGGCAGGCTGTGGAGCGATAGCCCCAGTCAAGATCGTTTCCGACTGCTGTGACATCTTTCATCATTTCCAGGAAATTGCCTGCAGTTGTGACAAGTGAAACACTGTGATCACGAACGCCGTCCTTTACCCAGTAACCGCTGCACTGCAGAGAGAAGTTTGTCGTGACAAAGTCAATGCCTGCATGCAGACCGGCAAGATCGGTAATGACGAAACCGTTCTTCATTTCACTGCACAGCTCATCCAGCGTCTGATCGCCGTTCTGAATGCAGCAGTTCATCGGATGAACGCCGACTGTTGAAGCATAGGAAGCCTTGAATCCGTTGCCTGTGCTCTCTGCATTCATCTTTGCGGCACTTGCGGAGTTGTGAAGGATCGTTCTGAATACACCCTGATCAACGACTGTCTTGCGGAATGTGGGACATCCCTCATCATCATAGCGGTACATGGATACCGTTTCCTGACTGCCCGGGTCATCGATGACCGTGATCTTTTCCGAGAAGATCTTCGTACCGAGTTTATCGTTCAGAGGAGAAATGCCTTTTGAGATCATTTCACCGCTGAACATTCCGCTGAATGCTGAAAACAGGGAAGTCATCGCACCGCGTTCAAAGATGACAGGATAGGTATTGCTGGGCAGGGATGAAGCGTTGAGCTTGTTAAGTGCTGTGTCGCATACCTTTGCAATAAACTGATCCAGGTCGAATGTTCCGATCTCTCTGACAGGCTGTGATTCATATGTGTTTTTGACTTCATTTCCTTCTTTTGCGGCTGCGCTTGCCATCAGGATCTGAACAGTGTTCCTGTCTTCAGCCTGCATGCCGTATGAATTGACAATCGTGCGTACCGATGTTTCTTCGCTCCAGCCGATCCAGGAAGCCATAATGATCCTCGGATCATACGCAAGGATCTTCTTCTCGGTATTGGAAAGAAGCTCAGTGATCTCTGCAACAGAAGGTCTGACCCAGGTACCGGGTTCAGCTGTGACATTGGACTCCTGCGGCCTGCGGATAATGCCCGGCTCTTCATCACCAGTGACGGCTGCCTGGTTTTTCATGGAATTGATCACGGAACCCATCATTTGATCATCCGGGTTTTCAGTTGCGAATGTGGCCATTTTGCCGTTGATGACACCGCGCAGGGATGTTCCGGTGACATTGCTTGTAACAAAGGTATTTGTTTTGCCGTTGAGCCAGGTGACTGTGCGCTCCCTGGTTTCTTCCTGATAGATCTCAAAGCTTTCAAAGCCCTGCTCTAATGCACAGGTGATCCACTGCTGCTTATTCATGTGAGGTACCTCCGACTGTAATGGATGTGACACGAAGTGCCGGCTGACCTACATCGGTCGGAATGGATCCGCTGAGGGAACCGCACATACCCTGTCCGGTCTTAAGGTTGCTGCAGACCTTGTCGATATTGAAGAGGATCTCAGCTCCGTTTCCGATCAGGGAAGCGCCTTTGACAGGATAAGAGATCTTTCCGTTTTCGATCATGTAGCCTTCATTTACCGCAAAGTTGAATTCACCGGTCTGCGGGTTGACGGAACCGCCGCCCATCTTGGCGGCATACAGTCCTTTTTCAACGCCTTCAAACAGTTCTTCAAAGGTCGCATTGCCGGGCAGAATGAATGTGTTCGTCATTCTGGAAGTCGGCTCAAACCGATAGGACTGACGTCTGGAACTGGATGTGGACTCCATACCCATTCTCCGTCCGTTCAGACGGTCGATCATATAGGATTTCAGAATCCCGTTTTCGATCAGGACTCTGCGTTTCTGGAAGTTTCCTTCATCGTCGATATTCTCTGAACCCCATGCATTCGGGATCGTTCCATCATCGACTGCTGATACGCATTCATTCGCGATCTTCTGTCCGAGTTTGCCGGAGAAGACACTCATGTTGAGTGAAACACTGGTCGCCTCCAGGGAATGACCGCAGGCTTCGTGGAAGATAACACCGCCGAATCCGTTGTCAATGATGACAGGCATCTTTCCGGAAGGGCAGTCTCTGGCGGACAGATTGACGATCGCGATCCTGGCAGCTTCTCTGCCTGCATCTTCCGGCGTGGAAGTCTCATAGAATTCCAGACCCATTCCTCCGCCCGGACGATCAGCACCGCTCTGGAAGTTATCGCCCTCTTTGGCGAATGCATTGACCATGAGTCTTGTACGGACTCTTGTATCACTGATCAGTCTTCCTTCACTGTTGGAGATCTGTACATTCTGCTTCACATTCAGGAGGCTTCCCTGTACTTTGACGATACGCTCATCATATGCCTTGGCACTCACATCAGCGCGTTTCAGCAGGGAGACTTTCTCCTCAAGCGGAACGCTCTCAAAATCGATCTTTACAGGATGCCTGTTTTCATATTCAACGCGTGTCAGTTTTACTTCGGGTCCCTGATCAGCAGAGCCGATCGCATCTCTCAGATCATTGATCAGTGCGGTCAGATTATCGTCACTGGTATTGTTGGTGTAGGCATACACGGACTGTACGCCTTTGTACAGACGGAAACTGATCCCGCTCTTCATGACCGGATTCACGTTTTCCACTTCACCGTTCAATGCGGAGATCGTTTCACTGACTTCGAATTCTTCAAACACTTCAGCGAAATCAGCTTCTGATCTCATGCAAAGTGTCAGATAATGTTCGAGCTGTAATTGTTCAAGCATAATTTGATCCTTTCTGAATGGTTCAATCATATCACAATCTGATATGATGAACGCAGCAGGTAGATCGATGAAGCGCTTGAAGAAATACACTTCGAATATCATTATGCTCGCAGGCGGACTGATCGGAGGACTCCTTCTGGGTGTGTGGGTCGTCCATATAAAGGAACGTCTGGCTGATGTTTCCATGCTCAGGCTGATGGCGTGGGCATTGGGCGGATTTTACTTTTCTGCATTTATTCAGATCATTCTCCATGAAGGCGGTCATCTGATCGCAGGGCTGATGAGCGGCTACCGCTTTGTCTCGTTCCGGGTACTGAGCATGATCTGGGTCAGACAGAATGACAGGATCGTACGCAGAAAGTATTCTCTGTCCGGAACAGGCGGACAGTGTCTGCTGGATCCGCCGGGCACCTGCGATGATTACCCGGGCGTGTTCTATAACCTGGGCGGAGTGATCATGAATCTTCTGACTGCCTTGATCGCAGCACTGATCTCCCGGTCTGTTTCATCTCCGATCGTACAGATGATCCTGATGGAATTTGCCGGAACGGGAGTGGTATATGCGCTGATCAACGGCATTCCGCTGACTTCCGATTCCGTCAGCAACGATGGCCGCAATACGCTGGAGATCATACAGTCCCGCAGCGCAAAGCAGGCTTTGTGGAGACAGCTCAGGATCAATGCGCTGCAGTCATACGGCATGCGCATGAAAGACATGCCGGAGGATCTGTTTACAATGCCGCCGGAAGAAGATATGAAATACAGTCTCTGTGCATCCATCGCAGTGCTGAGAATGGCCAGACTGATCGATGAACATGCTTTCGCAGAAGCGCTGGAACTGATGGAAAAGATCAGGCAATGGCCTGCAGTCCCGGGCATTTACCGGAACCAGATCAGTATTGAAAAGGTAAGCCTGGAGATACTGACCGGGAATACGGATCCCGGACTGATCTCGGAAGACTATACAAAAGCACTCAGAACGCAGAAGGCCAGTCTGAGCGCCGGAAGAACAGAATACGCAGTGCAGAAATGCATCATGAAAAATGAACAGAAAGCTGCAGTGCAGAAAAAATGGATGGAATCCATGTACAGGATCTGGCCGTATGCCTCGGATGTGCAGGCAGAACGGGAAATGATCGAACTGATAGATCGGAGCGTGATGAATGATGAGTATGTCTCAGCAGGAAGAGAAGCGGACGAGTCTCTTTGAGGAAGAGGAAGAGACTGAAAGCAGTCCGAAGAAAAATATGCAGGCTGCCCCGCGCAGAACCAGAAAAGAACAGCCGGTCAAAAAGGACAGGAAATATTACATGAAACGGTTCATCGGCGTGCTGTGCGCAGCAGTGCTTGCGGTCACTGTCCGTACCGCATACAACAATTCCACATTGTTCCTGGAGGACCGTTCAGCAGAAGGATATCTTTCTGCGGAGGACTATGTTTTTTATCAGGACGGTGAAGCGATGCAGAATGTCCGTTCGATCAGCTTCCAGGACGATTACATCAGTCAGTACTCGGATGAAGGGGTCACGACCAGCAGAGGCATAACATACGGAGACAGCTGGGAGGACTTTGTGAAAGCGTATGGAGACGTACGCTGTGAATATGTCTGGTACCACCGTGTATTAAAAGACGGGTCCAACAATTATTCCTTTGATGAGACACAGTTCCCCGAAACAGACGGAATGAAGATCTCGGATTTTGACAAAAAGTATATACAGTCCGGACAGATCGACCTGAATGAAAACAACATGACTGTTGTCTTCTGTGTCGATTATGGCGGCAATCAGCTTTACTACACACCAAAAGAGAGGGACGAGTTCCTGGATGAGTATTATTCATCATGGCACGAAATGATGCATACATTCCAGCGGCGCGGTTCCTTCCGTCTGTACTTTGATTTCGTTCCGCCGGGAATGTATGACGATCTGCCCGAAGGCGGCATCAGCGATATCTCTTCATATAATTATCGATAACAGGAGGCACCATGAAGATACCTGAAATGAACTACTGCATGCACTGCGGTACAAAGCTGATCAGAAAATATCTGCAGGATGAGGGTG
>CAMOPG010000067.1:0-12505 GCA_946622165.1 uncultured Erysipelotrichaceae bacterium | reverse complement strand
GTGAAGATGCTGCTGGCAGTCACGATCCACAATATCCCGGAGGGTATGGCAGTCGGCGTTGTATATGCCGCAATGCTCAATGGCGGGGCGATCTCTGCTGCCGCAGCTTTATCGCTGGCATTAGGCATTGCGATCCAGAACTTCCCGGAAGGGGCGATCATATCCATGCCGCTGAAGGCAGAAGGCATGTCAAAAGGAAAGGCGTTTGTCATGGGAGTGCTCTCAGGTGCAGTGGAACCTGCGGCTGCGCTTCTGACGATTGCAGCAGTCGGCACAGTCTCGTCATTCCTGCCTTATTTCCTGAGCTTTGCGGCAGGAGCGATGATGTATGTGGTCGTTGAAGAACTGATCCCCGGCATGAGCCAGGGAGAGCACTCCAATACCGGCACGATCGCATTTGCGGCAGGCTTTACAGTGATGATGATCCTTGATACAGTGCTTGGATGATATGACTTGTGTTAGAGGGTGAATCCTGTTTTAATAATGCTTGATGACAAAAAAACAAGAAAGATTTGAGACAAAAACGAGTCTCGTTATGTATTTTCTCTCCGGCAGCAAGCGTTATTTCGTCTGCAGCATGATTTTTGCGTGCCTGGTTTCGCTGCTGGATCTGGTGAACCCCAGGATCCTCGGCTACACGGTGGACTCCGTGATCGATACCAGGGAGACCGTGCTGCCGGTATGGATCAGCAGTCAGATCGAGCGGATCGGCGGGGCGGCGTTTCTGCGCACCCATCTGCATTACATTGCTTTCACGGTGATCGCGATCGCTGCGCTCGGGGCATTCTGCCGGTATGAGTTCCGTCTGAACAACTCGAAAGGCGCGGAAATACTGGTCAAGCGGATGCGTGATACGCTCTTTGACCATATCATTCATCTGCCTTTTTCATGGCACAGCGAAAACCGTACCGGTGATATCATCCAGAGATGCACATCCGATGTGGAAACGATCAAGGTATTCCTTTCCGAACAGATGACATCACTTGTCAGGATCGTTGTGCTGATCGTGCTTTCCCTGTCTTTCATGTTCTCGATCAGCCGCAAGCTCACATTGACCGCGCTGTTCTATATCCCGCTGATCATCGGCTATTCCTTCATGTTCTACAGAAGGATCGGCAACGCCTTCCGCAACGCTGATGAAGAAGAAGGAAAGCTTTCTTCGATCGCACAGGAAAATCTGACAGGCGTCAGAGTCGTGCGTGCATTCGGCAGAGAGAAGTACGAGCGTCAGCGCTTTGAAGAACAGAACCGCGGATATACGCATATGTGGGTCGAACTGATGCGCATCCTGTCACAGTTCTGGGCAGTCGGAGACCTGTTCTCCGGACTGCAGGTCCTGACAGTCACGATACTGGGTTCGATCCTGTGCGTCAGAGGAGAATTGACGGCTGGCGGATATATTTCGTTTGTTTCCTACAATCTGATGCTGTCATGGCCGGTCAGATCACTCGGAAGAGTCATCTCACAGATGTCCAAAGCAGGCATCTCGGTCGAGCGTCTGCGCTATATCATGAATTCCGAAGCAGAACAGGACAAGCCGGATGCGCTGACGCCTGATCTGAACGGAGACATCGTCTTTGATCATGTGTCCTTCGCATATGACAACGGAAATGCCGAAGTACTGCAGGATGTATCCTTCACGATCCCCAAGGGAACGACATTCGGGATCCTGGGCGGTACGGGTTCAGGCAAATCCACCCTGATGTACCTGCTGGACAGACTGTATGATCTGCCGGAAGGACAGGGCAGGATCACGATCAACGGCGTGGATATTGCCGACATGAAAGCATCATGGGTGCGTTCCAATATTGGCATGGTGCTGCAGGAGCCGTTCCTGTTCTCACGCACATTATCGGAAAACATCAAGATCGCCAGGCAGTCTGCCAATATGGCGGAGGTCCGTGAAGCTTCCGGACGCGCTGCCCTGGATGAAGCGGTCGAACACTTTGACAAAGGGTATGATACCTTTGTCGGCGAGCGCGGCGTAACGCTTTCCGGCGGTCAGAAGCAGAGAACTGCCATTGCGCAGATGCTGATCAGAAAGCCGCCCATCATGGTCTTTGATGATTCCCTTTCCGCAGTTGATGCGGAGACGGACGCAAAGATCCGGAAATCCCTGCGCGAAGCATCAGAGGACTCAACAGTGATCCTGATCGCGCACCGTATTACAACATTGATGAATGCAGACAGGATCGCGGTACTGGACCACGGGAAGGTCGCCGAGATCGGCACGCATGAAGAACTTCTGAACAATCATTCGATCTACCGCAGGATCTATGACCTTCAGATGAGCCAGGAGGTGGAAGAATGAGCGAAGAAAATAAGAATGTCTCTCTGCCCTGGTTCGGGATCGGCAGGGTCATTCCCTTTGCAAAGCCGTATAAAAAGACGATCATTCTCTCTGTGATACTGGGTATCATCAGCAGTATGATCGACAGCGCATATCCGCTGTTCAACAGCTATGCGATCGATCATTTCATCGGTCAGGGAACACTCGATACACTCCCGCTGTTTGCCCTGCTCTATATTGTGACATTATCGATCCAGGTGCTGGACAACTATATCAGTGTCTACTGGTGCGGACAGATCGAAATGAATGTTGACAGAGATCTGCGCAATGCGTCATTCAATCATCTGCAGACATTGTCATTCTCTTACTTCAACCAGAACAACGTCGGCTATATCCACGCCAGAGTGATGAGCGATACCGGCAAGATCGGTGAACTGGTCGCCTGGAGAATGATGGATATCGTCTGGAACGGTTCCTATATCCTCTTTGTACTGGCGGTCATGCTGAGGATCAACGCAAAGCTCGCGCTTTACGTGCTGATCCTGGTGCCGATCGCAGTCGTATTGATCAGCTGGTTCCAGAAGCGTCTTGTTGCACTGAACCGTGTGATCCGTGAAGTGAATTCAAAGATCACGGGAAACTTCAACGAAGGCATCACCGGTGCCCGTTCGATCAAGACACTGGTCATTGAAGACACGATCAACGATGACTTCAAAAAAGATACGTCGGAGATGAAGCGCACATCCGTCCATGCGACGCATTATTCGGCAATGTTCTCGGCAGCCATCACAATGATGAGCTCTGCAGCACTGGCGATCGTGCTCTGGAAGGGCGGCAGCCTGACCATGGAAGGCGTGCTCAGGATCGGTACGCTGTCTGTATTTGTCTCCTATGCGCTGGGCATGATGGAGCCGATCCAGAATATCATCGCAACGATCTCCGCACTGATCGCCATCCAGGTCAACATTGAACGCCTGACCAATCTGCTCGCAGCCCAGTCGGATGTGGCAGACCGGCCTGAAGTGATCGAAAAATACGGAGATACATTCAATCCGAAGAAGGAAAACTGGGAAGAGCTGTACGGGGACGTGGAGTTCCGCGATGTCAGCTTCGTATATCCTGACGGGACCGAGAAAGTCCTTGAGCATTTCAACCTGACCGTTCCCCAGGGAACCAATGTAGCGATCGTCGGTGAGACAGGCGCAGGCAAATCCACGCTGGTCAATCTTGTCTGCAGGTTCTATGAACCTACGGAAGGACAGGTACTGATCGACGGCAGGGATGCCAGGGATCGTTCCCAGCTGTGGCTCCACAGCAATATCGGCTATGTGCTGCAGACGCCGCATCTGTTCTCCGGCACAGTCAGGGACAACCTGAAATACGGCAAGCCGGAAGCGACGGATGAAGAGATCCTTGCGGCACTCAAGCTCGTATCCGCTGACTTTGTTCTTGATAAAATGGACAAAGGCCTCGACAGCAATGTCGGGGAAGGCGGGGATATGCTGTCGACAGGTGAAAAACAGCTGCTGTCCTTTGCCAGGGCGATCATCGCTGATCCCAGGATCCTTGTCCTGGATGAAGCGACTGCTTCCATTGACACACTGACGGAAAAGGCGATCCAGGATGCGATATCCATCGTCATCAAGGGCAGGACGTCCTTTGTGATCGCGCATCGTCTCTCCACCATCGTGAACGCAGACGTGATCCTTGTTGTCAAGGACGGCAAGATGGTCGAACGCGGAACACACCATGAACTGATGAAGCAGAAGGGCTATTACTACAGTCTGTATACAAGGCAGTTTGAAGAAATGGCTGCGGATATGGTCTGAAACAGGATCGGGAAATTCTGAACAAAGATATCAGGATATCCTGATCCTTTGTTTTGTCTGAAGAATTCTTTAAGTTTATGAAATAACGGATATACGGAACAGTTTCGGTGATATGATTGTGACATGATGAACATACCTCTTCCGCAGTGGTTCACAACATTTGACTGGCAGTCGGTCCTGGAAACATACGGAAATCTGTCGCCTCTGGTTCCGATCCTTGTCGTTTCTCTTGAATCATTCATACCGATGCTGCCGCTGACAGCGATCGTTGCATGGAATGTTGCCGCATACGGTTTTTATCTAGGCGCAATGTACAGCTGGATCGGGACATGCATCGGCTGCACGGTGTCTTTTCTGTTCTGGCGGACAGTGCTTGGCCGCAGAATGGAACGGTATGCCGAGAATCATGAAAAGATCATGAAGGCCAGAAGATTCGTCAAGAAGATCAAGCCTGTGACGCTGTTCCTGATCCTGATGATGCCCTTTACGCCGTCTTCGTTCATGAACTTCGCCTTCGGCGTGTCCGTATATTCAAAGAGACGTTACCTGCTTACCCTCTATTGTGCGAAGGTTGCCATGATCGTGCTGCTGGCGCTGATCGGGCAGAGCCTGGTGCTGTCGCTGGATGAGCCGCTCTTCATCATTACGGCGATCGCAATGATCGCGATCCTGATATACCTGTCCAAGCATGTATTCAGGATCGATGATGAACCTGAAAAATAACGGATCCTGCAGGTCTGTCTGAGCACAGATCTGCTTTTCTGATACGATTCAAACGTTTGTTCCGTATGATTTCTGATACAGGAAGCACGGTTCTGTATCATTTGTGTCCGCAAGTTCCATGCTGTAAGGGGTGATTTGCAAGTTATAATAACTGTGAAGGAGAAGATGCCCTATGGATCCGAAAATTATATTTCTTGATGTAGACGGCACATTGATCGACTACGAACAGAAACTTCCTTCTTCTGCCAGACAGGCAGTCATCGATGCGCGCAAAAACGGACATCGTGTATATATCTGCACAGGCTGTTCCAGGGCTGAGATCGATTCCAAGCACTGGGATTTTGAACTGGACGGAATGATCGGCGGCGATGGTGCGTATGTTGAAGATCACGGAGAAGTGATCATGCACCAGAGACTGACCGAAGAACAGGTCAGGCATGTTGTTGACTGGTGCACGGAACGCGGTATTATTTTCCGTGAGGAATGCAACAGCGGCATGTATATCTGCGACGGATATGAAGAGGGTTCTCTTCAGGCCAGGATCGCATACATGAAAGGCAAGGGAGCCGATGTTCCGGAAGGATACAGACCGCCGCTTCCTTCACATATGATCTCCGGTGCCAATATGATCCGTGATGATGTGAACAAATTCAGCTTTGTTCTGAGAACATATCAGGATCATCTGGATTCCATCAAGGAATTCCCCGACCTGAAGGCAGGTACATGGGGCGGCGTCGGAGAAGCTGCGCTTTACGGTGATCTGGGCGTCAAGAACATCAACAAGGCACATGCGATCAATGTACTGCTGGAACATCTGCACGCTGAGGCGAAGGATACGATCGCATTCGGCGATGCCAAGGTGGACATCCCGATGTTTGAATGCTGCGGATACAGCGTGGCAATGGGAAATGCAGGCAAAGAATGCAAAGAAGCTGCAGACTATATCACAGATGACATCAACGAAGACGGACTGGCAAACGCATTCCGTCATCTCGGCCTGATCGATTGAACGGAGGTTGACTATGAACAGACGAATCGTGTCGGACTCCTCATCAAATGTTCTTGAACTGGAGGGAGTGGATTTCCGCTCCGTACCGCTCAAGATCCTGATCGAGGGAAAAGAATATATTGACAATAAAGATCTGGATGTGCCGGAAATGGTCGCAGAACTGATCGCAACAAAAAAACCGAATTCCTCATCCTGCCCGAATCCCTTTGATTATGAAGAGGCTTATGAGGGCGCTGATGAAGTGTTTGTCGTAACGATCACCAGCGGACTGTCAGGATCCTGGAACTCAGCGGAAACAGCAGCCAAGTACTATATGGAAAAGAATGAAGGGAAAAAGGTTTATGTGATCGATTCCCTGTCAGCGGGACCTGAGCTGCAGCTGATCATTGAGAAACTCGTTGAACTGTTCAAGGAAGATCTGACATTTGAAGAGATCGTTGAACAGATCCGTGAATATCAGAAACATTCACATCTTGTATTTACGCTGGAATCCCTGGCAAACCTGGCGAAGAACGGCAGAGTCAATCCCGCTGTTGCGAAGATCGCCGGACTGCTGGGCATCCGTTTCATCGGCATTGCCAGTGAAGAGGGCAAGCTGCAGCAGATCTCCAATGTCAAAGGCATGAAGCGTGCTGTCGCTGCTACACTGGAGGCGATGAAGAAATACGGGTTCAACGGAAGAAAAGTCAGGATCGCGCACTGCCTGAACCCTGAGGCTGCGTACAGACTGAAAGATCTGATCGCCGCGGAATTCCCGTTTGCGGACGTGATCGTCGAGCCTACAACAGGTCTGTGCAGTTATTACGCAGAAAAAGGCGGCCTGATGATCGGTTTTGAAGACGGTCAGGCCGCAGATTGATACTTATACATTTTCCTGCAAAGCGAGTTCATACTCTTCCTGAGTTATGTACTCGTTTTTTAACATGGCGGACAATACTCTGCGCTGGCGCTCAACTGCCGCATCATGTCCTGTCGAGAGCTGATAGACGGCAGGCAGGTTCGGAATGCCTGCCAGGATCGCTGCCTGGGCAACGGTCAGGTTGTTTCCATCCGTCTGATAATATCCCCGGGAAGCCTGCTGAAGTCCCCAGAAGCCATCGCCGTAATAGTTCATGTTTGCGTAGATCGCAAACAGATCTTCTTTGCTGTAGATGTCCTCAAGCCTGGACATGATGAATACTTCTGCGATCTTCTCATCGATCCCGCGGCTCACAGACTGATAGTAGAGGTTTTTGGCGATCTGCTGTGAGATCGTGCTGCCTCCTTCGACAGCCTGCTTGGCACGCAGGTTTGCGATCATTGCTCTTGCAAAGGCGATCCAGTCAAATCCTTCCCTGACGAAGTACCGCTTGTCTTCGATCGACACGACCGCGTCGACAAAGTCTTCATCAATGTCACTGAACGCCAGACAGTCACTGCATGTCTGATACGGTTCGGCTGCAGCTTCGATCGGCAGATCGCTGACTGCTGCCTGATATGTTTCCCACCCGCGGTACACGTAATAGCCGACGATCCCGGCTGTGATCAGTACTGCAAGCAGGAACAGTTTTATGATCAATCGTTTCATGCGTCTATTATCGGCTTTCCGGTCTGTAAAATCCAGTTACAGATATTTATGATTTGTTTAAGTTTTCTGTTGTTGTAGAATGTGCAGGTAGAAGCCCAAAGGAGAGACTATGCTGAAAATACATCAGATCAAATGTCCGATCGGAAAGACTGCCGGTCCTCAGGAGATTGCTGCGAAGCTCCGCTGCAGTCCTTCGGATATTCTTTCCCATGAAATATACAGGCAGTCCCTGGATGCACGCGGTGATGAACTGGTATGGTCATATACGGTATTTGCCGAAGTGCGGAATGAGCAGAAATATCTGCGCCTGAAGGATGTGGAGGAAGGGCACAGATACAATTATGTCTGTCCGAAAGCACCGCTTCACGCACAGCGGCCCGTGGTCGTGGGCTTCGGACCATCCGGGATGTTTGCCGGTCTGATCCTGGCAGAAAGCGGCATGAGACCGATCATTCTGGAACGCGGAAAAATGGTGGAACAGCGTGCGCAGGATGTCACAGCATTCTTTCAGGGCGGCGAGCTCGATCCGGAATCCAATGTCCAGTACGGCGAAGGGGGTGCAGGAACATTCTCGGACGGAAAACTGACCTCCCGCTCCAAGGATCCCAGGGTACAGAAGGTGCTTGCGGAATTCGTAGAAGCAGGCGCAGACCCTGCGATCATGTACAGGCATATGCCTCATCTTGGAACAGACCAGCTGCAGTCCATTGTCAGAAGGATCAGGGAAAAGATCATTTCCCTGGGCGGTCAGGTATTCTTCAATACCCGGATGACATCCCTGTCCATCAGGGATGGAAAACTGAAAGGCGTCTGCACGCAGATGGGGATCTTTGAAACGGATACCGTGATCCTTTGTCTGGGACACAGCGCATATGAAACATGGAGCACACTGTATGACCAGGGCTTTGCGATCTTCCAGAAAGATTTTGCGGCAGGCGTGCGTGTAGAACATCCGCAGGAAATGATCGACAGGAACCAGTACGGCGCTTATGCCGGTCATCCGGATCTCGGCGCGGCGTCCTACAGGCTGACGCACAGGAGCTCCAACGGCAGAGGAGTATATTCCTTCTGCATGTGTCCGGGCGGCATGGTCATACCTGCCTCGACTGAGGCAGGAGCACTGGCAGTCAACGGCATGAGCGAAAGCGCGCGTGACGGAAAAAACGCAAACAGCGCGATCCTTGTCCAGGTCAGAACATCCGACTTTGACAAAGGACATGCACTGGACGGGTTCCTTTATCAGAAACAGCTGGAACAGAATGCCTGGCGTACAGGATACCGGGCACCGTCGCAGAATATCAGGGATTACCTGAAGCACTGCGTCAGTGAACAGCCGGTGATCATGTCTACTTATCCAAGAGGCATCGTCCCGACAGATATGCACACGCTGTTTACAGACGAGATGAATGCTTCACTGGAAGAAGGTTTCGCGGCGTTTGAACATAAAATACCCGGATTCATATCCAGGGGGATCATGACCGGGATGGAATCCCGTTCTTCTTCCCCGATCAGAATGGAACGGGATGATTCAGGACAGTGCCCGGCATATGAAGGCGTATTCCCGTGCGGAGAGGGAGCCGGCTATGCGGGCGGGATCGTGTCCAGCGCGATCGACGGGATCAGACAGGCTGAAAAACTGATCCTGTATCTGAATCAGAAGGCGGTTAGATAGACCTAACCGGTATTCGTGCTATAATAGATGCGTTAACAGGAGAAAAACTAATGGAACAGTTGGAATTTAAATTTGATACACAGCTGCTCATCGATGGTGAGAACCTTGATGAGGATGAGATCCACGATTATATCGATGAACATTTCAAAGGAGACAGCCTGCTGGTCGTCGGTGATGACACACTGATCAAGATCCACTTCCATACGAATGAACCCTGGCTGGTTCTGGAATATGGACAGTCCATCGGTGACATCTATGACGTTGTTGTCGAAAACATGCAGCGTCAGCAGGAAGGTCTGAAAGGATAACATATCGGAAGCGCGAGCTTCCTTTATTTTTGCCTGCAGATACCATGCCTGCATGAAACCTGAGGGCAGAAGAAAACTGCAGCAGGCTGCTGCAGTCTTTGATCAATATCCGTGCTTGCGGAACAGCTGGTCCATCAGCTGGGGATAGCATTCAAACGGGAAAGCCTGCATGCTGTGGGAGGATAAGCCGATATCCGCAAGATATCCGTGGATCCACACTGCCATGCACACGCCTTTGAATATATCGACGGTAAACGACAGCATGGCTGTCATGATGCCGGTCAATATGTCACCGCTGCCTGCCTGGGCAAGGGCGGGATTGCCGCTCTGATTGAAATAGTACTCACCCGAAGGGCTGGCAACGATCGTATTGGCACCTTTCAGAACGACGATGACGCCGTACATGTCCGCAAATTCCGCCGCAAGCCTGACTTTGTTGTCCCTGACATAATGAACAGGCTTGTTGATCAGTGCCGCAAACTCTCCGATATGAGGCGTGATAATGACAGGCGCTTTGACAAAGCGCAGCAGATAGGTATTATGCACGAGCATTCTGAGCGCTTCCGCGTCAAGAATAACGGGTGCCTTGCTGTTCTGGAGGATCAGGTCCATCACATCCTGCTTATGCGGCATTCTGACAGCACCGCTGCCCATGCCGATGGCGCTGGCGCCTGTAACAAGGGGCAGGATGACGTCCTTCCAGTTATAGTCGTTGAACGGGTGATAGACCGTGGTAATGAATCTTGATGCAGGGATGGCGTAGATCTCTTCCGGCAGTGCGCATTCAATATAGCCTGCACCCATCGCAGATGCCCCGAGGATGTTCAGGCATGCAGCACCAGCCATGCCTTTTCCGCCTGCCGCAAGCAGGATCTTGCCATGGCTTCCCTTATAAGCTGATTCTTCTTTTTTCGGGAAATTCTGAAAGAAGATCTCTTCATTCATTTCATGTATTTTTGAAGGCATCGTATGCGGCAGGTCCATGGACAGCAGCTTGACGGAACGGAACAGATGGTGTTCCTTTCTCAGCATATGGAACGGCTTCAGGCAGTCCAGCGCAAAGGTGACATCCGAGCGGATGGCATCTTTGTCAAAACTGTCCGTATCGCATTCTGCACCGCTGTTGATATCGATGCTGTAGACGGGTTTTGACGATCTGTTGACCTTTTCAAACAATGCTTTCAGATTGGCAGGCAGTGCACCATGAAAACCGAACCCGAATACCGCGTCGACGATGGCATCGGCTGCTGCCAGTTCCTGATCAAAGTTTTTCAGCGGGGCAAACGTGCGCCTGCTCAGCTTTGCGCGGTTCTCGGCCGCTGCTTCCGTGGAAGGCTTGCCGCTGACCGCAATGACTCTGCAGGTGTATTCCTGTTTCAGCAGTCTGGCCGCAACGAAAGCATCGCCTCCGTTATTTCCTTTTCCTGCAAGAAACAGGATCCGTGATCCCGGTGTAACCAGTTCCTTCAATGCTTCTGCGACAAGAAAACCTGCCCGTTCCATAAGCTCGGAGACAGACAAACCTGACGCAGCTTCTATTTGTTTCATTCCTGTGCTGTCTGTAATCATGATCGTTCAATGTCCTGTTGTACATAATATGATACACTGAAAGTTTGTAAAAAAATGCAAAAATGGCTTAATTATCGGAAAATAGTGATATAATCATGCAATGAGGCGAATGCTTCGAGGGAGGATTTTATATGCCGACAAAGAAAAAGGCAGAAGAAACAGCAGCTGCAACAGTCGAGGCCGAAGCTAAAAAGACAGCCAAAAAGCCCGCCGCAAAGAAAGCTGCTAAGACAACAGCAGCAGCTGAAACAGCTGAAAAGAAAACAACAGCTAAGAAAACCACAAAGAAGACAGCTAAAGCTGAAACTACAGAAAAGAAAACAACAGCTAAGAAGACAACAGCGAAGAAAGCAGTTAAGAAGACTGCTGAACCTGCACCGGAAGTTGTTAAGAAGTCCTATCAGGAATACAAGGATGTAATCAACTGGAAGAAGTGGGAAGCTCACAATCTTGATTGGCTTTGGATCGAAGTCAATGCAGGTGACCTTCTGACTGAACTGGAAGCAGGCGTTGACAATATGGATACAGCAGTAGCTGCAGTCAAGGACTGCATGCTCGAAGGCGACTATTATATTGTTGAAGCCAATGACGGAACACTCTCTGTCCGTTACTATACAGACAATCTGAGTGAATCCCGCCGTACATACAAAGAAGTCAACGGCTGATCAGACAAAAAGAACGTCCAATAAACACAATGGACGTTTTTTTCATACTCTTGAGAGATGGCAGGATATGGAGATGGCATAGAGCAGTTCTGCCGGTCCGTTGATCGTGCCGTCCCATAAACATGCAAGTCCGGACAGGATGCACATGCACAGGTAGCTGCGCAGCAGCTGAGGTCTTTTCAGCATGCTTTTCAGCATGATCACATTGAAGACCAGTACCGAACCGTATGCGCAGAACAGATGCATATGGGAACTCATATCTTCCGGCACATGGTAGGGAATGACCAGGGTCAGGATGAAGAGGGAAATATAAAGCGCCCAGAGGATGCGGATATGATTCCGTACGGAGATCCGGTATGTCATGATCACTGTATAGACCATCACAGGGATCAGGCATATGTAAAATACCGGCAGTCCTTCTGCCGCGATGCCGGAATAATTCGTACGGAAACCTGTCATGATCATCGGAATGCCTAACAGTACCGGTATGATCAGATCTGACAGGATATTGATCCTTTGTGTGACTGTGTTCATGTGATGAATTATAGCAGTGTTCCTCAAAAACATGAATGTGACACTCCTGAAAAGATTTTCAGAAAATCAATGCTTGATGATGCAAGACTGCTGTAATATACTTACATCGGAAAACATATGAAAACATTCAGAAGTTACTATTATTATTACGTTGGATAGTGCGGACGTTATCTGCAGATAATGACCGCTTTTATGCAGTATGACGGCATTATCTGATGGTAGAGCAATGACAGCCACATGGATGATGCCATGCGGCTTTTTGTTTTCGGAGGGATCGCCTATGGAAATTCAGGTACATACAAAACAGAGAGATTATACAGTCACGGTGGAACAGGGCAG
>CAMOPG010000066.1:0-12589 GCA_946622165.1 uncultured Erysipelotrichaceae bacterium | reverse complement strand
GCAAGATATCTGAGTACAAAGAGATAGATGTTCTTCCGTTTGAATTCAGAGCTGATCGTTACTTCTCTGATCACAGCGTCCGTACCGCATACTTTCAGGATGAGCAGACAGATCGTGATCGCAGAAACAGGCATCATGACAGAGTTTGTCAGGAAGTCAAAGAGATCCAGAATACCCATGCCTGCCAGCTGGACGAAGTCCAGCACATTGAAGCCAAGACATGATAAGAGACCGAGTGCAACAGTGATTACAAACATGATTGCGGAAGACTGTCCCCTGCCCATGCCCAATTCATCTTCCATGGTGCTGGCTGCTGACTCAGAAAGTGCGATCGCACTTGTAAGTGCGGCAAAGAATACAAGCAGGAAGAATACGATACCGATGAGTGTTCCCATACCCATGCTGTTGAACACCTTCGGCAGCATCACGAACATCAGCGACGGACCTGATTTCAGGACGTCTGCGTTGCCTCCGGAATAAGCGAACACCGCAGGTATGATCATCAGTCCTGCCATGATGGCGATCGCTGTATCAAAGATCTCGACCTGTACGGTGGATGCTTCGATATCCACGTCTTTTTTCATATAGGAACCGAATGTGATCAGGATGCCCATTGCACATGAGAGCGAATAGAACATCTGTCCCAGTGCCGCAACAACAGCCATCCATGAGAATCTTGAAAAATCCGGTATCAGGAAATACTTGACCCCTGCCAAAGCACCGGGACGTGTCACGGAGTATACCGCAGTGATCAATGACAGGATCACCAGCACCGGCATCAGCAGTTTCGAGATCCGTTCGATTCCCTTGTCAACGCCTGCTGCGATCACTGCGATCGTGCACGTCGCAAAGAATACAAACCAGAATATTGATGATCCGGGCTGCGAGATGAAATTCCCGAAATAACTGTCATCTGCCAGCAGTGCTGTATTGCCTCTGATGTATTCAAACAGATATTTGCATACCCAGCCTCCGATCACGGAGTAATACGGTACGATCAGTACCGGTATCACGGCATTGATCCAGCCGCCGAATTTCAATTTCAGACTGTTTCCGAAATACCGGAATGCTCCGACAGGGCTTCTGCCTGTCATACGTCCGATCGCCGTTTCAGACACGATCATCGTATAGCCGAATGTAAGTGCCAGTATGATATATACCAGCAGGAATACTCCTCCTCCGTACTTTGCCGCTAGATACGGGAATCTCCAGATATTGCCAAGTCCTACGGAAGCACCTGCTGCTGAGAGCACAAAACCAAGTCTTCCTGAGAACGTTCCTCTTTGATCATTTTTCATATGTTTTCACCTGTGCAATACATTATGATAAATGCTTTCGGCAGAAAAGAAAAGAATATAAACAAACCTTCAGAGAGTATTGTACCTATACTCTTTTGACTGTGACAGAGCATTGAAAAACACAGTACGCTCATCGTACTGTGCCCTTTCTCATACGTCTGCTTCTTTCAGGAGACCCAGATATGCGGCTGTCCCCGCTGTTTCCGGTCTCCACTGACCTTTCCGGCAGATCTCCAGTTCTGCCTGATACTGCTTCATCAGTCTGTCTGCTTCAGCTTCATCTGTCAGATCAGTCAGGTACTTTCTGACTCTTTGACCGAATTCCTTTTGGGAGACCGTCTTATCTTTTGCCTGTCTGCTCATGCGGTGAAATGACTGCTCCATTTCTCATGCATATCTTCGTACAGTTCCTTTGCCCTGCAGAAGATCTCTTCCCCGAAGAGTTCTTCGAGATCATCATCTTCAATTCCTTCTTCCAGCATCAGCATGGCGCACCGGTTTGCCAGATCATCGAAGCACCGCTTCTTGAGCAGGAGCCACAGCATTCCCTCTTTTTCATCATATCTGTTCAGTTCCCTGATCTGATGTTCACACCGGCTTATGCTGGTATCGATCATATTTCTGATTCTGTCCATACTGCCCCCTTTTACGAAGAGATTGTATAAAAAAGCCCGGCACAAAAAAGTGTCAGGTGCCAAAGAGGCAGTAAAACATGCCAAAGATGCTGATCAGAGCAGATTCAGCTGTTCCTCTCCCATCCTTCTGACTGCAGGATCCGGTACTGCAAATACGATCTGCATATCATAGTCAGGATGTTCCGAAAGAAAATCATTGCAGGCTTGCAGTGCATTCTTCCAGGCAATATCTTTCGGACAGCCGTAGATCCCTGCTGAGATCAGAGGAAAACCGATCGAATGACATTGATTCTGCAGTGCAAGATCCAGAGACCTCTGATAGGCACTGTACAGCAGCTGTTCTTCATCATGCATACCGCCGTACCATATCGGACCTACCGCATGGATAATGTACTTTGCTTTGAGGCGGAATCCCGGGGTGATCACAGCTGATCCTGTATCACAATGACCGATCACGCGGCAGGCTGCTTCGAGTTCATTGTGACCTGCATCCCTGAAGATCGCGCCGCATACGCCTCCCCCGGCATACAGGCCCTTATTTGCAGCATTTACGACTGCGTCTGTGTCCAGCTGTGTAATGCCGGCATTGATGATGGTGATCGTTCCTGCCATATCATGTACCTCCTGCTTCTATCATTACATTATCTTTGCTTGTGCTGTTTGTACATACTCACCGTGCATCACTCTCTGCATCAGCTATGATGTTCCTGCAGTCAATGTACCGGCCGGTGTGATGACTTGCTTGTTCATTTGAAGGAGGTGAGCGATTGAACAAACACCAGACGTCAAATTATGAAAACAAAGTTCTTAAGGAAACGCTCGAACGTGCAGACACGCAGATACGCGTCAATGAGGCTGACATCCAGGATCTGCAT
The DNA here is from genome assembly GCA_946622165.1 of uncultured Erysipelotrichaceae bacterium. GTDB lineage: Bacteria > Bacillota_I > Bacilli_A > Erysipelotrichales > Erysipelotrichaceae > Bulleidia. The sequence goes on along the minus strand of CAMOPG010000066.1, from coordinate 9,781 downwards.
TCAATGATCACGGACATGATCGCCGAAAATGAACGGATGATCAGTGTCCTGGATCAGAATGACCGTACTGAAGGTATCTGCAGACATCTTCTGCAATACCAGTACAGACATGATCTGATCAACAAATGCGCATGCATGATCATGGACGGACGGTTTGCAGCAGCAGACCTGATACGCATCTTTCCACACAGCATTTATACGGAAGCCGCACGTCTTCTGGAAAAAGCATATACAGCAAACAAAGACGAATCCGCATCAGACGGGATCTCCCCTCCCGGATCAGATGAGAGCGTCTTTGTTCAGGATCCTGAGGTATACAGACTGTTTGCCGAATACGAACAGATCATGCACGAGCTTGATCAGAAAGCGGAAACGCAGGAAATACTGCGGTATCTGATCCGTGACCGCTATCGCAGCAGTCTGAAATGCCTTTGCGTCAAATACATCCTGACAGAAGGACTTTCCGTCAATGACCTGAAAGGCATGTTCGGCCCGGATATCTGTGCAGAAGCGTTTCTGCTGTACCAGAAACTGCAGGAGCAGTGGCTCTCGGAAACCTGTTCCTGCGCATGAATGTGCGTTTGCTTCAGGACGTACCGGATTGCAAATCATCCCCCTTCAGTGTTATCGTTAACGCTGTTGAGAGGCAGAATGATGAAAGAACAGCTGCAGGAAATCAGGATATTTGAAAACTACAGGATCATACTGATGGAACCCGGACATTCACTGTTTGAGACAGAAGTCACAGAACATGCATTGAATATCTACGGTCATCCGCATGGCGGCTATCTGTATACGCTGTGCGATACTTCAGCAGGTATGGCCGCGATCAGCACCGGCGTCAACGTTGTCACACTGCGGGCAGACATGAGTTATATCAGATCCGCAGCCAAAGGCGATGTTCTCCGTGTGGAAGGCATTGCGATCCATAACGGCAGAACGACCAAAGTCGTTGAGAGCTCTGTATATGACCAGCAGGGAAAACTCATATGCAAAGGCACGTTCACGATGTACGTTACCGGTGAGCGAAAAAGCGAACCAGATGAAAAGCAGGCATGATTGACATGACCTGCTTTTTCCATGCTTATCTGACGTAATAGATCACGATCTGTGCGTTCCGGCTGACCCATTCCCCAAGATCATATCTTGTGCGCTGATCGACCGTTACATTTACAACGCTTCCCTGTTTTGCAAAGATGCCCTTCTTATCCGACTTTTCGATGATGACATTGGTAAAGCCGGCATCGATGAACATCTGGTATACTTCGCTGCAGTTCTTTCCGGCAAAGAAATCATTGATGCCGGGGAGCTGTGCTTCATCCGGATGCATGATCCTGTCCTGCACCGAGACAAACGGTTCATAATACGTGATCTGCACAGGCGTGTCCGCATCAAACCATGTGCAGGTCTCTGTTTCGTTCAGACCGCTGATGGTTATGCCGGTAATGCCGTCTCGTACAGTATTCCTTCCCTTTTCCGAAGTTGTTTCAGTCGTGATATTTCTGAAGCCGAGATCTCTCAGTTCCTTTTCCGCTGCCTGAGCATTCTTTCCGACATATGACTGCACCGTTTCAAACAGCGGGATCTGTGAATGATCTCTGCCTTCCCTGTGTTCCGTCCAGTATGTCATGATCTGATGATACGCATCTGAACCCGACCATTCCCTGCATTCATAGGCACGTACAGCTGTCAGGGGATGCGTCTGTCCTGCCAGCAGCAGGAATTCCATGGTCTGGTTCTTTTTGGAATCATTGACAAACTCACGGTACTCCTCAGCCTGCTTAATAAATACATCAGGATCAGCTTTGTCTTCAATAAACTTTCCGTAGCCAGCCAGACGCATGCATACTTCGATCATATGCTCGCTGCCGCCGTCATAGATCATCGCAGCACGGTCAGCGGAAAATTCACTGCATCTCATCCAGTATGCAAATGCCATCTGAAGCGGCAGCGTGACCAGTCCTCTGAGAGCAGCCGGGATCATCGATGCCATACCGTTGAGGATCAGTGAACCCATTGTCGTATACAGGGTATGGTGGCATACGATATGACCGCATTCATGTGCGAGCACTGACGGGATCAGTTCATCCGGGATCGTTTCGATCAGGCCGGATGTTACAACGATGAACGGTTTGTCATCGCCGTATGTATAGGCATTTGGAACAACATTCAGTTCCAGATAGATCTCCGGAACATCGATCTCCATTTTTTCGCAGACATCCTCCAGCATCGCATAGTACTTCGGAAGCTGTTCCTTGCTGATGCGGAGCCTGGATGACATATTCTGTATTCTGAACTGTTTCTCATTCCAGTTCTTCATAAATGATTTTACGAATGATGTAAAACCTGGTATTGCCTTCAGCGCTTCAAGCGAAGACAGATCCTTTTCATGTACGAACAATCTTGAATCAAGACTCATATTTGAACTCCTTTACTGCTGTATGAAATGCTTTCATACATATCCATTATACAATTCTGAAAATCAACAGTGAACAAAGCGATCATTCTTCAGAAGCTCTTAATCTTTCTCAAAAATCAGCAGAATTGAAGCAGAATGATCTGTTTCCGATCATCTGATAACAGCAGCTGCCTGACATGTTCACACGGTCTGACAGGAAAAAGAACAGATTCTCGAATGAAAAAACATGTGAGCAGAACCCATGCATTGTATTACAATGTTGTGCGGAGATCAGAATGTTCAGAAAGAAACGGAAAGCAAAAAATCAGAAACTGATCGGCTGGGGAAAACTGGCACTGGAGATCCTCCCGGAGATCTGGAATTTTTCCTTCCACACTTCCCTGCTTGTTACTGCTGCAGCCTGGGTCATCAAAAAACTGACAGAGGTCATTACCGGGCGTAATCTGATCATTACGACGGCCAATCTGGCGGATCTGTTCACCCGCTGGGAGGGGTATGCCCTTCTGCTGTTCGGTGTGATGCTTGTACTGGTCTACACCTCCATGGAGCTGTTTGCCAGCTTCTATTTTGCGGATGATCTTCTCAACGGAAGACAAGGAGGCAGATACTCCGGTGTGCTTGCTTGTATCAAAAAAGGCGTGGCTGCCCTGAAGCGGTTTATGACGCCTGAAGGCATTCCGGTACTGCTGTTTATCCTGTTTATCGTTCCTCTGATCGGGATCGGTTTTACCGTCAGTCTGACCCGTACATACTACATTCCGAATTTCATCATGGAGGTCGTCTTATCCACCCCGCTTTACACGGTCATCTATGTTGTGCTGGTCATTGCGGTAGCATTGATCGCACTGCGCAATTTATTTGTACTTCCGGCGATCCTGATCGACGGACTCGACGCAAAAAGCGCCATCCAGAGATCCAACGAACTGATCACTCTGCACTGGAAAGATTTCTTCCCCAAGATGCTGAAATATGTTCTGAAGCTCGGCGTGATCAAAGTCGTGGGATATCTTCTGTTCCTGATCCTGCCGGCTCTGCTGCTCGCTATAGCCGGGTACGATCTTCCGAGACATTACAGTCTGGATATTCTTACCATCCTGGAAACCGGCAGACAGCTGAGTGCGCTTGAAGAGCGCATCCTGCTGAATCGCATCCTGTCAGTATTCGCTGTGCTTGAAGGCGATTATCTCAATTCCGTGGTATCGATGCTGATGGGAGGACTGCTGATCGTACGGTTCCTGCGCTTCTATCTCGACTATACACGGCCGAAGGAAGAACGTCTTCTTCTCAGCCGTCCGCACAGGTATTCCTATATTGCAAAGCTGATCCGTTCCCTGCTGGTCGCTGTGGGGATCGCGCTTGCTTCGATACCGGCGGGAGCTTTGTTCGATATTTATCTGCAGTACAAAACACCTGTCAATATCATTGCCCATCGGGCAGGAGGCTCGCTGGCTCCGGAAAACTCAGTTGAAGGGATCGATGCGGCTGTACAGTATCAGTGTTACGGAAGCGAGATCGATGTTCAGAGAACATCAGACGGCTATTACATCATCAATCATGACAGTGACTTCAGCCGGCTGGCAGGCGTATCCAAAGCAGCACAGGAAATGACACTGCAGGAGATCAGATCTCTGAATCTCAAAGACACCACCGGAAACGGTGCCGTTCTGCATCCGGCAACCATTGAAGAAATGCTGGATGCGTCAAAAGGCAGGATCACGCTGTTCATTGAGCTCAAGGGCACGACTGCCGACAGGCAGATGGTGGATGATCTGGCTGCCATGATCCATGAAAAGGATTGTGCTGAGAATATCAGACTGATCTCTCTGAATTATGATGTCATCAATTATGCAGAAACAAAGTATCCTGAATTTGAGACCGGCCTGCTGTTCTTCGGGGCTTATGGAGACATCAGTGCCCTGAACTGCGACATCCTGATCATGGAAGAAGAGATCGCAACCGATACCCGTATTGCCTTAGCTGAGAATGACGGCAAGAAAACAGCAGTATGGACAGTCAATTCAATGTCCTCTATGGAAAAGTATCTGGATTCAAATGTGAATGCGATCATTACCGACAACATTGAACTGGCTCATACCGTACAGGAAGAACTGGATGACCGGACGGATTATGAAATGATACGCAGCTGGATCGGTGATATCTGGAATTAAGAAAGAGCTCCGTCATATGATCAATGATCATGTACGGAGCTTTTTGTCTGCATAGAAAGAGACGGCTCTGTACCGTCCCCTTTTCATGATCGATCAGTTTGTTCCTGCAGGAATTCCGTGACTGCCCTGCACATCATATCGGGATGAACGTCATATTCATGATCATCATCCTCTATGACTGTCAGACGGCAGTTTTCATACAGCACTGCTGCACGTATTGAACTTTCCAGAGGGATCAGTTCATCCTGTTCCCCGTGTACGATCAGTACAGGTTTGCTGAAGTGCTGTGCATATGTTTCAGGATGGATCTGCTGTGCTGACCGGAAATAGGCACTTCCAAGCCTGCATCCCCATATTTCCAGATCCTCCGGTATATTGTGCGGATCAAATGTGATGCCCAGGAAATTCCCGTTCCTGGCATTTTCCGGAATGGTGACTGCCGGTGACAGCAGGATCAGCGCCTGATAATCATCCGGCCGCATGCCTGCCAGCATCATAGCCAGCAGACCCCCTTGTGAATGACCGCACAGATACAGGTCCGTCACAAACGGCAGATTCTCTGCATATTCCGTGACAGCTGTCAGATTTGAGAGCCATTGATCAAATGTGTGGTCCCTGAATGAGCCATCGCTTTTGCCGTGCCCGTACAGATCTGCTCTCAATACGGCGAAACCTGCTTCGTTCAAAGCTTTCTGCAAAGCAGTCAGAAATGACTCCTCCATGTGCCCGGTCAGTCCATGAATCAGCAGTACCAGTGCACAGGATGAATCGTGAGGTCTGTCCAGCTTTGCATGGAGCCTGATCTCTCCGTCTAATATGTAAAACTCCTGTGAGATCATTTCTTTCTTCTGATAACGCCGTTATTCTTTCTGACAGCCTGTTTTTTCGGTGTTTTATGCTTTCTGACAGAATAACCGAATGTGCCCAGGCATCTGCCTAACGCCCTGTATTCACCATGTGAATATGCAATGAGCTTCGCTTTGGCAAGATCCAGCTTTCCCTGATCATCCAGATATCTGTCATCTACGGAAACTCCGACAACTTCGGCGATAAACATATCATGTACGCCGAGCGGTATGATCTGTTTGACTTTGCATTCAATATTCACAGGACTTTCTGCGATGCCGGGTGTAAGGATATGCTGGGATTCCTGAACAGTCAGTCCGCACAGCCTGAACTTGTCGACCTTTGCGCCTGTCCTGACGCCGCATGTGTCAGCTGCCTTCGTCAGATCTTCACTGACCAGATTGATGACAAACTCTCCCCTGTCTTTCAAAGCCTGATAGGAATGACGCTTCGGTCTGACTGAGATCGATACCATCACTGGATCGGAACATACAGTCCCTGCCCAGGCGACAGTCAGAATATTCGGTTTGTTGTCCTGATCCAATGTCGTCACCATCACAGCAGGCACCGGATACAGCATGTTTCCGGCTCTCCAATGTACTTTTGTCATATGTCCTCCCTGACAGGTTCCAGATATGCAATGCTTTTGCCTGTCATCCCTGCATATTCGATCTCACTGCGTGTGCTTTCGCCGATATATCCGCCGACATTGATCACATAGATCCCGTCTGACAGATCGATCTTGCGTTTATGCATATCATCCAGCATTTCCTTTGTCTTCGTCAGTGTGCCTTCATCCATGTTCTCCCACACCTCGGCGTCACCTGAATGTCCGAACAGTCCGACACTGATGACGATATTGCCTTCCAGCGTCAGGCGTTTCTGAGCTTCCATGAAAGCATCCTTGAAGCGTGTGCTTCCGCACAATGTGATCACTCTGTAGTTTCCGATCATCAGAATCTGTGGCCTCCCCCGCCGCCGGATGAGCCTCCTCCGCCGCCGGAAAAACCGCCTCCTCCGGAAGAACCGCCATGGTATGATCCGCCGCCGGAAGAAGACACAGGAGGAATATACGTTTTCGTCAGTTTCTGGAAGATCGGTCTGATCGCAGCGATCGCCGCAAATGATGAGATCGCAGCTGCTGCTGCCTGAGGCACCGCGTATTTCTTTCTTCTGCTGATCATGACGAGCTCGTAGTTCAGTATCACCGCGATGCAGACTGCCATCAGGATGTTCGTGATCACCTTCATCGGTCTGGCGATCTTTCCGCCTTCCAGCAGTGTATGGATCTGCGTGAATGCTTCGGAAGCACATTCATAATACAGGCCCCTGGATGCTTTGGCATAGGTATTGTCCGTGATCGTATCAGCATACGACCTTGTGACTGTTTTATAGACCGCGCCGTCCGAGAATATATAAATATATCTCTTGTACATATCCACAAGGAACAGCGTGCCGCTGTCTGTACCGGAATATGTCCGGTAGTACGCTTTGGCAAGCTCCTGGACGGAAGTGCTGTATGGTGCAGTGCTGCTGACAAATACCGCATTGCCGTATTCGGTCACGGGCTTCATGTCTTCTGTCAGCTTCGCTTCTTCTTCATCGCTCAGAAGATCTGCGTCATCCCGGATATATACGGAATAACCGGTATCGGGGTCTGTATAGAGCGCACCGTCTGCCGCAGATACAGGCATGCTCAGCAGAAATGCTGCAGCGATGCAGAAACAGATATTAATAATCTTTTTCACTGTCATCCCCTCCTTTCCGTTCCGTAAAGTTCGGGATCGGTCTGGTCGCCGACAGATTGTAATTCAGGATCAGGGACAGACAGCTGTACATCATGACCAGCAGAGCTATGATGATCACAGCATAGTAGTTCAGGTCACCGGCAGGATCGATCCAGTAGATCGCACCGGCCATGATCGGGATCAAAGCCGTGAATATCGCAGGCAGAATAAACTGCAGCTTTTGACTGATGGATGCAGCATATCTGGTCGTACGGTATGCCAGCACTACGTCGGCACCCAGCAGGATCAATGTGCCGACAACGCGGGCACCATCGAACCAGAAGAACCATGCAGCAACCATCGCGACGAATACGGCAGCGCTTAGTCCGGCCGACTCCGATACCAGTCTTTTCTTCCTGGTATCGATCGTACCGTATCCTTTGTCAAGGAGATGATTCTCCCTGACAAATACCTTTTCCGCCTCTGCTCTGATCATATTTGCCACGATCGGCGTGCAGAGCGTGACGAAGAACAGTGCCGTGATCGCTGTTACAGCGACATATCTGTCCAGTCCGAAGTAGACAAGCACCGCAGTCAGCAATGAGCCGATCAGTACTTTTCTGACATCCACCGGCACATCAAATGACAGTTTTCCTGTCTGACCGTTCATGATCGCATACGCTACCCTGTCATGATCCTTCCATGTCAGGAACCATACCGGGAACAGAGCGGTATCGCTGCTGATCGCTTCTGCGCTGATGCGTTTCTTCATCGCCTCTTCACTGCGGCTCAGGTTCATATCATGATCAAGCATATCGTCGACCTGGTCCAGCAGACGCTCGGCAGCCAGATCTTCTGCATCCGCACTGTACACATGCGGCCTGACAGTCGGTCTGTCCGCATAAAATCCCGCAAGGTACTCCTCACGGAAATCCTTCAGATCCTCTTTTTTGAACGGTGCCAGTTCATCCGCAACGCGGTCATCAAACCCTTTGGACGCATCATACGGGATCCCGTATGTCTTTCCCTTCAGATCAACACTGACATCATATTTCTCCGTATACCGGTAGTTTCCTTTCCGATACTCTTTTTCCGCATTCAGGACGATCGGATCATTGTATCCGACTTCATACATCCAGTACGGGATATAGATCCCCCTGAATTTCTCCAGAAATTCCTCATTTTTGAACTGGGCAGGCAGATACGGAAGATATGTCCTGCCTTTGAACTTCTTTCTGCAGTCCTCTTTGGACAGCTGGAACGGAATGATATATCTCGGGCGCTGTTCCCGGCTCATCCTGCCTTTGAGAACCGCTTCATACCCGCAGTAGCTGCAGAACCCGGTCGATGCTTCATCCGGTGCGATGATCTCGGCAGAACAGTTCGGACACCTGTATACGGCTGCTCCGAAGCTGTCGCTGTCTTCATCCGCATGATTGGCCGTATGATATTCCTCTACGGGAATTTCAGAGGAGCAGTGCAGACACTTCAGCTGCTGGCTTTTGATGTCAAATACAAGGCTTCCCCCGCATTCTGGACAGTTAAACATATTCTGTACCCTCCTTTGCCCTCATTATAAAGCAAGTCAAATGTTTCGTAAAAAGATACCCGGGACAGTCCGCATCACGAGGTTTGCTGCAGACATATGAACCATGCCGGATATTGTTTTTCAGAAATACTCCCCGCGCTGATATCTGGCGATCAGATCATCGAAGAAATGCGGATCATCCTGTCCATCAGCTGCTGTATCCAGTGCATTGATCTTTTCAATCAGCCTTCTGTTCTCCTCCGTCGGAATATATTCCGCTTCCAGGAATGCATCGATGATGTCATTTATCAGGAATACACCTGTGATCTTTCCTCCGAAGCCCAGAACATTTGCGTTCAGTTCCTGCTTTGCATAGACAGCAGTCGTCATATCACGCACCAGCGCTGCCCGGACACCCGGTACCTTGTTTGCGGCATTGTTGATGCCTACACCTGTTCCGCAGATGCAGATGCCCAGATCTGCCTTTCCCTGCGCAACCGCTTCGCCTGCAGCTTTTCCGAAGATCGGGTAATGCGTGCGGAACTGATCATAAGTACCGCAGTCGATCACTTCATGTCCCAAAGATTTGAGATGTTCTGATACTGCCATTTTTTCCTGTGTGACGATATGGTCACAAGCGACCGCAATCTTCATTTCTGATCCTCCAATGCCTTTCCCATCTTGTTCAGCATATCCACTCGTACCTGATGTCTTCCGCCGTCATAAGAACCTTCCGCAAAGCATTTCACAATGTTTCGGGCAACAGCCGGTCCGGTCACCTGTGATCCGATCGTTATGATCCTGGCGTTATTGTGAGCTCTTGTCATGTAGGCAGTCCGTTCATCGGAAACTTCTGCCGCGATCACGCCTTTGATACGGCATGCTGTCATGAACGGTCCGGCTCCATAAGCATCAATGATGATCCCGAATCTGTCATCCGACCGATAGACTTCATGGACAACAGCCAGCGATGCATCCACAAAATCGCAGTCCTGTTCCCCTGTCGCATCGATCACTTCATAGGACAGACTGATCAGATATTCTTTCAAATGATCCTTCAGACTTCTGCCTGCAGGATCAGCTCCAACCACAA
>CAMOPG010000065.1:0-12650 GCA_946622165.1 uncultured Erysipelotrichaceae bacterium | reverse complement strand
GAACGGATACTGCGGTACTCCTCTTTATAGTAATTGATCTGATGCATCAGATATTCAATTCTGGCAATACGGTTATGCTGGAGGAGGAATTCGATCATCTCATCAGACCGGTCAGGATCATACTGAGTGATCAGATTCATATGACCAAGGATAAGCAGTTCGATCAGTTCATAATGTTTCCGATCGATCTTTACAGTATATTCCTGTTCCTTCAGCTGTTTTGGTTCTGCATACAAGCCTGCCAGGTAATGATCCACATCCCCGCGTTTGCCATCAGGATACCGGTAGCGGTATTCCAGCTTTTTCCTGCCTTTGACCGGCAGGATCCATACTCCGTTTATTTCTGTATCTTTCTGGAGCTGTTCGATCTCTGTATGAAGACGTCTGCGGATCTCCTGTTTCTTCTTTTCCAGCAGCTGTTCTTTCTCACGTTTTGTATGAGTGTCATCACTTTCCATCAGTTCGGCAGTTTTGCGGAACAAGACACCGCCAGTGCGCAGCCCGGCAAACGATTCATACTGTTCCAGATATTCATCAAAATCCTTTAATGCAAGGAAAGCATTCTGCTTCTCATCCTTGCGGCTGTGCTGTTCCAGGGTATTGCGGATATTGCGGTCTGTCGGCTCCAGATCATACGGCCACTCGATCAGACGGACATGATTCGCTTCGCACAGCTTTTTCTTCTGCTGGTCCAGTTCCCATCTGGCGATCAATGCTTCTTCCCCTCCGAAGAATCCGATCGGACGGTAATGCTGGATGCCCTGATATTCAATGCCTGTATTCAGAGAAGGAATAAAGATATCAAGACTCTGCAGTCCCAGCCAGTCCGGCCGGTACTGATAGAGCGTATCAGGGTAACGCTTCCGTACGGCATTGAATAATGAGAGTTCATGTTTCCATTTCGGCTTGATGATCCCCTGCTCTGTCAGGTCTGTGCGTATCTTTGTCCGTTCCAGTTTCCAGTTGGTATGATACCCATCCTTTTCTTCATACATGGCAATATCCTTGTACCACCACTGGAACAAAGGCATGATCCGTGTCGTCAGATTGAGAAAGAAATCCAGTTCAGAAGTGAAATAGCCGCTGTCCAGGATATGTTTGATATTTCTGCGTACATATACGGTCTTGACCGGGTTGAAGCAGTATGGCAGCGCTCCCTGATAGAGGGCGGTCCTGTCCGGAAGATACGGAGACCTTAACACAGTCCCTTCTTCCTGCAGATGTGTCTGATACCACAGCAAGGAATAATCATACAGTGAATAGCCGCCGAACAGATCCTGTGACGCATTGGTATAAAGCAGATGGAACATCAGCAGGACATCATCCATGTTCTGTTTATCAAAGACAGCAAGGTAGTGTACTTGATCCTCATCCGGAAAGAGACTGTGTATCGGCTGAAAGACTCTTGCCCGTCTGCATACTTCCGTAATGACAAAGAACTGCGAAACATAGCTTTCCGGGAACAGGAAGCAGGCATCATGGTCTGTATCATATGCAGAAAACTGATCCAGGAATGCTGTGACATACGGGTTTTCTTCTTTAGGAAGCTCAGCCTTTATAATGCATTCTTTTGCGGCATATCGGTACGGCAGATCATTCAGTGACAGCTGCACGAGAAACCTGTCATAATCATTGGCAATGTATTCCTCTCTGAGTTCATCAAACCCGTCCCGGAAGCTTTCATGTTCTGCCAGCAGCTGATCCAACGATGAAAAGACCGTCTTTTCATGATACTGGGGATACTTCTCCCACAGCATATCCAGCCGGTCAAACGTGTATGACTCGTTCGGTTTTTCATGAACCGGATATTCGCTCATCATCTTCTCTCCTGCCTGCTCAGTATACCATTGCAGGACCGGTCCGGTCCTGTTTTCAATCACGGCAATAGCAAAACAGTGTCCCTCCTCATTCCGGACAGACACTGCTGTATGCTTTATTTTTCATTCTGACATTCATTCTTCGGCTTCTGTGCAGAGAGAAACACACCGGCAATGATCACTGTTCCTCCGATCAGATGCTTCAGCGTGATCGTTTCATGCAGGATCAGCACGGAAAGCACGACACCTGCTACAGGCATCAGATTCATGAGAGAAGCAGCTCTTGCGGCACTGACTTTGCGCAGACCGTAGTTATAGAGAAACAGTGCAGCCAGTGAACAGATCAGGGAAAGATACAGCACTGCAATGACTGCGTTTGGCGTCACAGACCATCTCATGTTCTTCTCAAACACAAGCATCGGGATAAAGCATACCGTGCCGATCAATGTCTGATAATACGTCACGGTAAAGTCATCCGGCTCATCGGAGATCCGCTGCGTCATGTAGTTGTAGCATGCCCAGAGACACCCGTTGAACGCGATCAAAGCATTGCCTAGCACAGATCCGTTTCCATCATTGCCGGTCACTGTCAGAATGATCACGCCGCAGACACCCATCAGGATGCCCAGCACTTCATTCCTGTTTGTTTTGAGATGAAAGAACAGAATGCCGATCAATATCGTGATCACCGGATACACAGCTGAGATCAGACTGGCATCAGAGGCACTGGTCATGCTTACGGCAATATTCTCCAGGGCATAGTAAACCGCAATGCCCGAGATGGCTGAAAGCGTCATAAATTTCAGATCCCGCTTTGAAGGAATGTACCTCTTCCTGCTCAGTCTGATCACAAACATGAATACGGATGACAGGATGAAACGGATCAGACACAGCAGCAGAGGTGAAAAAGCCTCCAGTGCTATTTTGGAAGCGATATAGGAAGAACCCCAGATACAGACTGCCGCGATCAGGGCAAGGTGGTTTTTCAGATCAGTCATGCAGCAATTGTATTACAGATCGTTTTCAATACAAAACAGAAAATAATATGTTTCCGTCTTTTCTTCAGGCATTCTGCAGACATATGAAAACACGAAACAAGAACAGACACATATGAACAGAACACTAAAAGCCGGAATCCATCGACTCCGGCTGATGCATATTTCTGATCAAATTTGTTTATTCTTCCCTCAGATACGTATCTGTTTCATTCAGGTTCAGGTCTTCGATCCAGCCTTCCATCAGATCTTCATACCTGTGGATACGGATCTGTATCAGGTCTTCTGCCTCGGCAGCCAATAACTGTTCATACCGTTTCTGATCCATCATGCCCTGACATACATGACCGATCATTTCCTGATCTTCACTCTGGGTAATGATCCACTGACAGAAGTGGTCAGTTTTCTGCGGCTTCGTCATCGTCTTCCGCTTCTACTTCCGAGATAATGCACTCATTTCCGGTCAGCAGGTATGTATGCGGACTGCCGCAGTTCGGACAGATCCTCCCGTATTTAACAGTCTCATACGTCGACTTGCAATCCTCACAGTATGTGACTGCAGGGAGTGTCTTCAGCTTCAGTTCTGATTCCGCAATGACCGGATAGCGGACCTTGAAGTAGTTCCAGCAGTCAACGAAGTAGTCCGTCATAATGCCGGAGACTTCACCGATCTCCAGCGTGACAGAACCGATCTTCTTCAGATGGTTTTCTTCAGCCAGATCAACGATCGTCTTTGCGCAGTGTGTTACGATCCCAAGCTCATGCATGTTCTTTTCCCTTCAAGGAAGCAGCCTGTTCCAGCAGCCACTGCTCCAGCGCTTCCATTCCTTCACCTGTCTTGGCTGATACAGGGAAGATCTTCATATCCGGATTCAGGTGGGAAACATGTTTCTTCACCAGATCCAGATCAAAGTCAAAGTATGGCAGAGCATCCATCTTTGTAATGACCAGCGCATCGCTCTTTTCAAACATCAGAGGATATTTGAGCGGCTTGTCATCCCCTTCGGGAACAGACAGGATCATGACGCATTTATGCGCACCAGTATCATATTCTGCAGGGCAGATCAGATTGCCGATGTTCTCCAGGAACGCAATATCCGTGCCTTCCAGATCCATCGCTTCGATGCCTGTTCTTGTCATTCCGGCATCCATATGGCACATGCCGTCTGTATGTACCTGTACACTGACGGCACCTAATGCTTCAATCTTTTCAGCATCCACAGCAGAATCGATATCCGCTTCCAGCACTGCGATCTTTGCCTGACCTTTCAGGTCTGTAATGATCCTGGAGAGCAATGTTGTCTTGCCGGAACCGGCAGAACTCATGAGGTTGATCAGCAGCACGCCCTTTTCAGTCAGTTCATTTCTCAGATTTTCCGCATCAATGTCATTGGATCTTGTGACGGATGCGTGCAGTTCTATGACCTTCATCGCTCATTCCTCCATGTTCTGATCTGTTCCTTCAGCCATGATGTCCATTCATCAAAGCCCTCGCCTGTCTTGGCTGAAACGCGGAATGTATGAATGTCGGGGTTCAGTGCCCTTGCACGTTCCTCAGCCTTTTCAGGATCATAATCAAATACATCTTTCGTATCGATCTTGTTTTCCAGCATCACGTCGCTGACAGTGAACATCAGCGGGTACTTCAGCGGCTTGTCATCACCTTCCGGTGCGCTCAGGATCATGACCTTCAATGCTGCACCGACATCAAATTCTGCCGGACATACAAGGTTGCCGACATTTTCCAGAATGACAACATCCAGTCCCTCAACAGACATCCTGTCCAGTCCGCGTTTTGTCATATCCGCGTCCATATGACAGCTTCCTCCGGTATGGAGCTGGATCACTCTGACGCCAAGCTCTGAGATCGTCTGTGCGTCCACATCCGAATCCATATCCGCTTCCATCACGCCGATGGAAAACTCATCCTTCAGCGCATTGATCGTACGTACAAGCGTACTGGTCTTTCCTGCACCCGGTGATCCCATCAGATTGATGAAGAATACCTTTTTTTCTTCAAGTTCACGTCTCAGTTCCTCTGCATGTGCATCATTATCATCCGTGATCCTTGTTTTTGTTTCATAGATCTCGTACATAAGTTCTAGAACCTCCGGCATCTATTTTAATGCAATTGCCGGGAATTTCCTATCACCGGCAGCACAACATCTGTCCGGGCATAGAAAAACCCTGCCGCAGCAGGGTCTTCGGATCAATAATTGTTTTTCACGGAGTCCCAGGTGACTTTGTCATCCTTCAGCCAGTCAAGGAAGTATACCTCAACACCGCGCTCAACGAGTGCCTTGATCGCCTCAACAGACTTTGTATCATCCGGTTTCGGCTGTTTTGCGAAGTCTACTGACTTCGGCAGTTCCGGCATTCTGTCGAACAGTGTTACAAAGATGCTGGGGTCTCTGACAACGATAACTGTTTTATAGACGTTCTTCAGTGATTTCCTTAAATGATCAATGGATTCTTCAACTCCGTACACACGGCCTTTGCATGTGATCGGTGCTGACATGATCTCTGTATCTCTTAATGTAGGGTTGGAAGCGATCGCATCATCGATCGCAACGATCCTGTCTGCTCCATTGCAGGCGGAAATATTTTTCGCGGAACGGACCAGCTTTGAATCTACTCTCATCAAAATAATCATTTGATAAATCCTCCTCTGACTTTACAGCATTATTATAAAGGCAGCTGCAGTCTTCTCTCAGCCATGAACTACGGTTTTGATATGCTGGAAATTGCGCGCAAGCCTGTGCTTACATCTGTGTTTCCAGTTCAGCCAGTGCTTCCTTGATGCCTTCTGTTACTTCACGGATCGTATCTTCTTCAAACGGATTCTTCAGGTTCGCTGCCTTCAGCAGATCAAAGTAACCGAGACTTCCGCCGAGTCTGCAGAGCTTCATGTAATCTGCCCATGCGCCTTTGAAGTCTTTTCTCATCTTCAGATAGAACTGCATTGCGCACAGCATCGCCAGTGCATAGTCGACATAGTAGAACGGATACATGAAGATATGCTGTTTCTGCATCCAGAAGCCGCCGCTCTCCAGGAATTCGTTGCCGTCATAGCTTCTCCAAGGCATGAACTTCTCTTCGATCTTCTTCCAGATCGCACGCAGTCCTGCTGCGTCAGGCTGTTCACCCTCAAATACACGGTGCTGGAACTCGTCAACACTGACCAGATATGTCAGGTTGGCAAAGCTGTCAGCCAGGTGTTCATAACGGTACTGATTGCCCTGTCCTTCCGGATAGAAGAGGTGATACCAGGGTTCTGTAAAGAATTCCATTGACATGGAATGGATCTCGTTGATCTCGGATGTAGAGCCGTAATATTCGGAGATCGGCTGTGTCCTGGAAGCGACATATCCTTCAAACGCATGTCCTGCTTCATGTGTCAGGACTTCCGTATCAGCGCTTGTTTTGTTGAAGTTCGAGAAAATGAACGGAGCCTTGTATTTCGCCAGTCTTGTGCAGTAGCCGCCCAGACGTTTGTTCGGCTTTGTTTCAAGGTCGAACAGTTCCTTTTCAACCATGAAGTCAAAGAATTCTCCTGTTTCCTTGGAAAGTTCTCTGTACATCTTCTGTGCAGCGCTGACCATGCCCTGTGTATTCTTGTCAGGCGTGGAATTGCCGTCTTTGAAGAACAGGTCCTCATCATAGTATTCCAGTTTCTCAACGCCCAGACGCTTGCGCTGTGCTTCGTGGATCTCAGCAGCGACAGGAACGATATACTTCACGACCAGCTCACGGAAATGCTCGATATCTGCCGGCTTGTAGTCAAAACGATGACGTGCCAGATATGTCATATCAATATAGCTGTCGAATCCGAGCTTCTCTGCTTCCTTACGGCGCAGTGCGCAGAGCTTTGCATACTGGTCTTCGAGTTCAGGTGCAGCACCTGCATAAAGATCTGCCCAGGCGATCATTGCCTCTTTGCGTTCTTCACGGTCTGTCGACAGCATATGCTTCAGGAGTCCGTAGAAGTTGCATACTTCGCCACGGAATTCCGTCTTGCAGGAAGCAGCTGTCTTGGAATATGCAGTGACCAGCTTGCCTTCTTCGATTTTTTCTTCAACGATCTGTTCGCCGTTTGTGCGGATATCCGCGTCAAGCAGGTTCAGCAGCTGAGGTCCGAATTCTTCTTCAAAGTCCTTCCTGAACTTTGAAGCGACCAGCGCTTCATTGAACGCCTTCAAAGTCACGGAGAGCTTCGGGTTCGCTGAATGGAAGAAGTCGTTTTCTTCAGCGTAGAATTCATCTGCTGTATTGATGTCAGCCCTGATGGACGCGATCACGTTCATTGTTCTGAATTCATTGATGATCTCCTGACGTTTTAAAAAAGCATCTTTTGCGTCTGAATACAGCTCAGCAGATTTGAATGCTTCAAGCTGTTCGTTCAGCCCTGCCTGCACCTTGCCCAGATCGGGGCGTGCGTAGACTATCTGGTTAAATTTTTCCATCCGATATTTCTCACTTTCTGATTTACCATAATCTTATCATGCATTGCCTTCCGCCAAACTGATTTTGACCGTCAGATATCACTTGAAAGGACTTTTCCTGAAACACGTGTTACACTAACACCATGAAAACAAACAATCGTAAATTTTTGATGATCGCTGCAGCTCTGTATGCCGTATCATCCGGTTATTTTATATCAGTACGGTTCTTCCAGGGCAGCCGGATCGCCTGGGTACTGGCAGGCTTTGTCATGTATACGCTGGTCGTATCATGGATCCATAAAGCAGACGAGATCAGGAAAAAATAGATCTTTGGACTTCACTTGATTAGTTCAGAGATCTTTTTTGATCATTCCATTGCGGTTGGCACAGCGGTAAAGTCAGCCGTGTCACTGATGAATGTGCAGATCGGAACGCCAAAGCTTCCGTCTTTTTCAATGCTTCCGATGAGCTTTTCAACGAAGAATTCGATTCGCTCTCCTGCCGGTTCTTCTGCATCTTCACTCTGAGGAGTCAGCCGGAGACCGGAACACGCTTCATTTATAACAGTATTCAGTACAATACCGACTGCCATGTCATAAAAGTCAAATGTTCCGATAAACACTTTCTCATTTATTGAAGAAACCACCATCTCCAGGCGGTTTTCATGAGATACAACATATTTCAGCAACTGATCGTTCAGGTTCATCATGAATGAAGTGGATCACAGCCAATAAAATATAGTGAAAAAATAGTGAAATATAGTGAAATAATAGTGTAGCTTTAGCGAAAAACAGGATATTAAAATGATAGAATATATCTAAAGGAGCGAACGAAATGATCAAAGTGCATCTGGATAATGAGATATTAAAATATATTACGGAAATCGAAAAAAACAGATACGCCGTATCATCTTTCGAGCTGCCTCCTTCAACAGCAAATAAACTCAGAAAGAATTCCAAGAAGAAAAGTTCTTATGCTTCCAATAAGATCGAAGGAAATCCTCTTTCCGAAAAGCAAGCCGATGAAGCCATTGATAACGATGAAAGAAGACATTTCCTCAAACCCGAACAGGAAGTACGCAATTATTTCCTTGCCCTGAATTATCTTGAAGAACAGGCAGCGAAGAAAACACCTTTCTCTAAAAAGCTGATTCTGGATGTACAGAAGCTTGTTGTAAAAGGTGCTTCAAAAGAGAAGATCGGACTCAGGGGGCAAATGCCGCCAGGTGTTCTGTTTGCGGTATATGATACACAAAGCGGAAATCCGGATTACATTCCGCCGGAATACTGCGATATCCCCGAGCTTCTCAATGAACTGGTCGATTATGTCAATACAACGGATGATCATCCGCTGATCACAGCTGCCATTGTCCATTATCAGCTCGTTACGATCCACCCGTTCGAAGACGGCAACGGGCGGACTGCCAGGCTTCTTTCCGGATATATTCTGGATATAAACGGGTTTGGATTCAATGGTATTGGTTCACTTGAAGAGTATTTTGCCTATGATCCGGAAGAATACTATGATTCCATTCAGATGGGACTGCCGGTGCTGTACTATTCCGGCAGAAACGATCCCCCGCATCCGGAGATCTGGTTCCGCTACTTCCTCCGCATGATGCTGTTGTATTCCGAACGAGTCTGTGAATTAACAAAGAGCAGCACAGAAGAAGAATTGAAAGGAAGTCTTTCTTACCTGAAAGGAAAAGAAAAGGAACTGCTTTTGCTGTTGGTTGAAAAATACAGAGGCGAATTCACACCGATTGCACTGAGCAAAGAACTTGGTGTTACCAACAGAACAGTGATAAACCGTCTGTCCGTACTTGCCAAAAACGGATTCATCATTCCGCATACCGTCAGAGAACGTATACGTTCCTATGAGCTCAGCGACTTTACAAGAACACATGCAAAAGAGATCATCACTATGGTCACTTTGAATCGATCCTGGGACGTCAGACAGGTATCACGAAGATAATCTTTCTCGCTTTTCCATTCCTGCAGGCCGCAATAATAGTACATTTTCATGTCATCCTAGATCATGAAAGGCACAATTCCGTTTCGAAGACATTCTTTATAAAGGATCAGTCTTCCAAGAAGGTCCTTGGGAATTTCGGTTTTCTTTTCGGTTTCTTAGCATCATCCGGAATATTCCAGGTTTTCCCGGTAATAAAGGCACCCGGTATACGTCCCTCAGCACTGTATTGACGTATGACCTGCTCCGAGATTCCCCGCTTTACGCTTGACTCTTTTACTGAAATTGAAACTCATCTGACCGCCGCCTATCTTTTTTCACAGACTCATTGCACCCAATTATCGGCTGTTTTTCTTCGTGGAAAGTCTCAGAAAACCGGCTTATATTCAGCCGATAAAGGTTTCAGGTGTTTCTTCTGTTTTGTACAGTCATTTTGCTCGCCTGTGTTTATAAAGGATTGTAATAAACCTCTTTTTGCATTTCAGGCACAAAAAAGAGAGCACTTTGTTTGTGCCCTCTCATAGAATCAATCAGAATCTCTTATTCGAAGTAGCAGTTGCCGAACCAGAGAGTTGTGATGTGCAGCTCATAGCCCTTGAGGTTTGACTTAACCAGAGCAGGCTGTGCATTCTGCCACATCGGGAACATCAGGAACTGTTCCTGGATGAAGTAATCTTCGATCTCATGAACTCTTGTCAGGAATTCTTTTTCGTCTGATACGGATCTGACATCTCTCAGCATCTGGTCGAATTTCTCATCACCAGCCAATGAAGTGACCTGCTTGTCACCTGACAGCCAGTCAAGGAATGAGATCGGGGAGTCACTTATCTGCAGTCCATAACGGCCGATCTGAATGTCGCCGTTGTCGAGCTGACCATAGTAGACGCCTGATTCAACAGCATCGAAGTCAACATCGAGACCGACTGCTGTCCACATCTGCTGCAGCATTGTAGCAACGTCTGCATGATAGGAGTTTGTGGAGTACTTGTATGTCAGGTGGATTGTATGAGCATCATCGGATCCGTCATAGCCTGCTTCAGCAAGCAGTCTCTTAGCTTCTTCCGGATCATAGTGAGCTTCATAACCCTTTGCATCTCTCTCTGTACGGAAGTCACCGTCAACGCCGCCGAGACCATATGCGACCCATCCGCCGAGTGCCGGATGCATGTCAGGTCCGCCGATAACGTCGATGATAGCGTCCTTATCGATAGCGATGTAGAGAGCCTTACGGACTCTGACGTCTTTCAGGAAGTCAGGACCTGTAGGACCGGCATTGACTACCAGACCATAAGCTGACGGATAGTTCAGAACCCAGAGGTTTTCTGTGCCCATGTATTTGCTGGATGTTTCTGTTGAGATATTCAGAGCAACATCGATGTCGCCTGCATCAAAGCCCATTGCCTGTGCATCAGGATCGGGCATAACCTGGAATGTGATCTTGTCCATCTTGACGAAGTCAGGATCGCAGTATTTTTCGTTTCTGGAGATTTCAGCCTTGTCGTTGATGTTGATGTAATCAAGGACATACGGTCCGTTTGTCGGATAACCGGCTTCGAGTGACCATGCACTGTCATGCTGAGGTGTATCCAGAGGCAGAGCAGACCAGACACCTGCACCGAGCCACTGAGGGAAGTAAGCCAGAGGATTTTCCAGTGTTACTTCGATCGTGTAGTCATCCGGGCAGCTGATGCCGACTGTGCTGTGATCTTCTGTTTTGCAGTCAAACTCTGTTCCTGCAGCTTCTGCTTCAAGAGCACGCTTGTTGTATTCTGTGCCGCCCTTGATATAGCTGACCATATCATTTGTACGTGTAGCTGCATCCAGACCATAGGACATAGCACGCAGCCAAGCATACTCATAGTTTGCTGAAGTGACAGGAGTACCGTCGGAGAATGTAACATCATCTCTCAGATGGAATGTATATGTCAGACCATCATCAGAGATGTCGAAACTTGTACAGAGATCAGGTTCAGGCTGACCTTCTGTATTGGTTCTCATCAGACCTGAATAGATATGTGAGATAACATATCCGTTATAGACAGTTGTGCTTAAGCACGGGTCCAGGGTGTCGAACTGTGATGCGATTGCAACGATCATGGAGCTTTCATCGTCGCCTGCCGCAGCTGTTGCCGGTGTATCGGATGATCCGCCGCCCTCCGGAGCTGTGGAACCGCCGGAACATGCAGCAAGGCTAAGTGCCATAATACCTGCTAATAATGCGCTGAGACTCTTTTTCATTTCTGTCCCTCCCTTTGTATATGACCGCATTTTAAAGGCATGAAAACCATGTGTCAACATGATTTTCACTACATTTTCACATCCATTTCATATTTCTTTCCTTTTTGAAAAAATTTTCTGAAATTTTTTCAAATTATCGTCTTTTCAAATTAGTTTTTTGATTTTTGACATCTAAATTCGGAAATTCAGGTGTTTTTGCAATTATTTTCTGTTTTCTTCAAATATTTTTGGTTTTTTCCCTTCAACAGCAAAAATGCCGCATATCATAGGATGAGTGCGGCATCTGATCTATATGATATTCTCTTCTGAAGAATCGATTAAAGGCTATCCATCATTTCTTCAGTTGTTCAATCCATTCCGAAGAATTCCATGGCGTATTTGTTTGCCAGACTCATATAGGAAGGATTCATGAATCGATGATCTGCACCTTCTACAGAGATAAAGTCGATCAGGTTGTTTTCAGAAAACAGCCTGCTGTCTTCAAGGGGAACGACTTCATCTTTTGTACCGTGTATGATCAGGATATCGTCTGCGTATTCTATATAATCACGCTTCCGGATATCGTTTTCCTGCAGAGAGTCAAGCAGATCCTTTGTAACAATGATCTTGCGGTCAAATCCGACCTGCACATCCTTTCCCTTCACGATCCGTTCATATTCATCATTCTTCATGATGGCGCTGGTCAGGACATCGTACATATCGATCGCCGGACAGCGCAGAACGATCTTGCGGAACGGATTATCATGCTCGGAGATGTACTTCAGTACCAGGTATCCTCCGAAGCTTGTCGCATAGGAATACAGCTCCTTAACAGCAAAGCGTTCTTTTACGTCTTTGACAACAATATCCAGATAGGTATCACAGTCTGACAGAACAAGTTTCTTCTTGACGTCATCACCGTGTGAAGGCCAGTTGAATACGATCACGATCGCATCTTTCTGTTTGGAAAGCAGCTTTTCGGCAAATTTCGCAGCTGCGCCATTATCTTTATGTCCGGCAAAGCCCGTACTGAAGACAACGGCTTTTTCAGGCTGGACTTTCTCGTTGTAATAAAGCTTGCAGCGGATGTTATTGCCGGGTGTATTGATCTCATAATATTTATGCATGTTAAAAACCTCGTGTGTTATTTCTATTGATATGTGTATGCAAAGAATGAAAACCATTCTCTGTTGTATATCGGCATTTAA
>CAMOPG010000064.1:0-12775 GCA_946622165.1 uncultured Erysipelotrichaceae bacterium | reverse complement strand
GGTGTTTCCCGCAGGGAAGACGGCAGCTATGTTGCCACCATATTCGTTTCTGAAAAAGGTTATGCCGACCATGAATTCTATGTGGATGATAAAGGCGGTCATTCAGCATATCCGCCGGTACATAATGCGCTCGGCAAACTCGGCAAGGCGATCTATGATCTGGAATGCAGCCGTATGGCTCCGCATCTGTGTGAGCCTGTGATCCGTCAGATGAAGGCGTCCGCACCGTTCATTGAGGGGGATTATAAACCGTTCTACGAAGATCCGGAAGGAAACGAGGAAACATTGAAAAAACTGGCTGAGACAGAAAAGTCGATCAACCAGATGATGAGGACGACTACAACTCCGACGATGGCAAAGGGCAGTGACCAGGCAAACATTCTGCCGGAACATGCTTCAGTGATCACAAACAGCCGCATCCTGCCGGGAGAGACTCTGGAACAGCTGGAACAGCATTTCCGTGATGTCATGCCTGAAGAAGTACAGTTCCGTCTGATCAAGGGACACAACCCTCCTGCTGTATCTTCGTCTGACAGTTATGGCTATCATCTGCTTCAGGAGATCATGGAGGAAAAATATCCGGGCATCACGTTCATACCTTCCATGATGGCCGGCGGAACAGATTCCAGATATTACTGTGATCTGTCGCCTTCACACAGTGTTTACCGCTTTACAGGTATCTTCGAAAGCGGACGTTCGGGAGGAGCGCATTCTGTCAATGAACATATTGATACAGAGATCCTCTGTGACAACGTTGAATTCTATGTGAATCTGTTCAGCAGATACGGAAAATAAAACGATCTGACATATGAAAACAGGCCGGACTGGTCTGTTTTTAAAATGGTCATTCAGTTTTTTGATCAGTCAATGTGAAAGACACGGTTCTGCTTGCGGGGAGCTGCTGAGGGGAGTTCATAATCGGCATATCCCAGGATGCAGTTGCCGATCCCTTCGTATTCTTCCTCAATGCCAAGGCGCTTCAGCAGTGCTTTGCCTTCTTCATCTTCAAAGGTTTCTTTTGCTCTGTGGATCCAGCATGAATCTACACCGAGTGCGTGTGCAGCAAGCATGAGGTTTCCCATAACGAGGCTGCCGTCATATACTTTGGCTCTGCTTGCTGTCGGTGCAAGCACAACAAGGACTGTCTGTGCATTGTAGAACGGGTCAGGCCGCTTTTTCGGATCGTATTTTGCGTTCAGCCGGCTGAGCAGATCGCGTGTTTCCTTATCGGTTACAGCAAGTATGATCGGCGCCTGTGTTCCGTTTGCACTAGCAGCATAAAGACCGGCTTCGATGATCTGATCGATCAGTGAGGGATCAACAGGATCGGACTTGTATTTTTTCAGGAACGTCGGGTAATGATGTTTTGCAGTACAGTATTCATGATTCAGCACTCCTTTCAGATTTGTTTCTGCTGATTGAGATACGGCCGTTTGATGGCAAAGTAATAATACGAGAAGGCAAGCAGGGTGGAACAGGTCCATCCGACAGGCCATGAAATAAATACCAGCCGTATATCATGGCTGATATGCATTGCAATCGCCAGATAGAGCTGTCTGATGAAGATCAGGCTTGTGATCGTTGTAATCATTGTAACAGCAGATTTTCCGAATCCTCTGACAGAATTGGAAAGAACCTGGTGGAATGACTGCAGGAAGTAAAGCGGCAGAAGTGTGTGCATCATTGTGACTGCGTAGCTGATCGCCTCCGGACTGCTTGTGAACAGGCTGGCTGCCTGAGGTGCCAGGAAATAAAGCGGAACGGCAAGACATACATAGACGACCAGATTGATATAGATGACATATCGTATGCCTTTGAAGGCACGTTCGTATTTGCCTGCGCCAACGCACTGGCCTACATAGGTCGTGCATGATTGCCCGAGTGAAACTGTGATCTGGCTGATATAATTGTCGATCTTCTTTCCTGTACCGGCACCGGCCATTGCATAAGTACCGAAACTGTTGATGTATCTCTGGACGAAGAGATTTGAGAATGTAACAAGACATGATTGAATTGCGGCAGGGATCCCCAGCTGCAGTATCTCCAGAAGAAGAGGTACGTCTACTTTCAGATCCTTAGGCACAAGCTTGTATACGTCATTGGTTCTGAGCATTTTCCGTGTCACCAGAAAGAATGATTCGGATTGTGAAAGGATGGTTGCAATGGCAACTCCGGCAACGCCCATATGCAGCACAACAACAAACAGAATATCCAGAACGATGTTCGTCAGTGATGCGCATACCAGGAAAATGAAAGGTGAACGTGAGTCACCGACGGATCTCAGCACACCCGCCTGTACGTTGTACATGGAAGTGAAGATGATGCCGATCAGATAGATCCGCAGGTATATCATCGCTTCAGGATAAACATCTGCGGGACAGCTGACGATCCTCAGAAGGACAGGTGACAGCAGTTCTCCGATCGTCAGCATGACCAGGCCCATGATCAGGGCAAATGTCAGTGAAGTGTGGATGGACTGATGCAGCCGTTCGTGGTTCCGTGCTCCGAAGTATCGGGAAAAAGCAACGCCGGCACCGACAGACAGACCGGTAAAAAAGCCAATGATCACCTGGGAAATGTCTGAACAGGATGTTACCGCAGCAAGTGCAGTGACACCTACCGCTCTGCCGACAACAATACTGTCTACGCTGTTGTAGAGGTTCTGGAATATCTGACCTGCCAAAAGCGGAAGTGCGAATAATATAATGTTTTTAACGATGTTTCCTTCCGTCAGATTGACGGATTGGCGCTGATATCTTCCGGTTGTCATAAGCTTCTCCAAACAGATGATATGATTGTAATCAACACACCTGCCAACTTTCTGTCTGAATTCATCTTATAATAACTGTGAGGGTTGTCATATGAAATGCATTATTGAAACACCTGTGGGAAATCTGCTGCTTCGGGAAACCGCCGGCGGTATTTCGGAAATATCCTTTACAGAGCAGAAAGCGTTCTGGAATGACGGCTGTTTTTTAAAGCAGGCCGCTGATCAGCTGGATGAGTACTTCAAAGGAAAGCGTACGGTTTTTGATTTTCCGCTTGATGTGGAGGGAACGGTATTTCAGAAACAGGTGTGGGATGCGCTGTACAGGATCCCGTTCGGAGAGACAAGAAGCTATCAGGAGATCGCCTGTGAGATCGGCAGGCCGAAAGCATCCAGAGCAGTCGGCATGGCATGCCATGTAAATCCTGTTGTGATCGCCGTGCCGTGTCACCGTGTGATCGGAAAGAACGGGTCATTGACCGGGTTTGGCGGCGGACTTGACAAGAAAAGCTATTTGCTGGAATTTGAGCAGGGTCAAACGGATTTGCAAAATAGTGATAGTTAGGCTGTTTTCCATCATATATAATTGAATCAGAATATTGAGAGGAGATCATCATGCTGCATAAAACATTGAAACCATTCCCTGAGAATTTTTTGTGGGGTGCTTCAACATCTGCATACCAGGTAGAAGGTGCCAACCTGGAAGACGGCAAAGGGCCGTCATGCCAGGATGTGAAAAAGGTACCGGAAGGTACCTCTGAACTGGATGTCTGTGCGGATCAGTACCATCGCTATAAGGAAGACATTTCTTTGATGGCTGAAATGGGCTTCAAAGTATACCGTTTCTCTATTTCCTGGTCACGTATCATTCCGGAAGGAACCGGCGCACTGAATCCGAAAGGCATTGAGTATTACAATCATGTCATCGATGAGTGCCTGGCTCACAATATTATCCCGCTTGTTACAATGTTCCATTTCGACATGCCGGCTGCCCTTGACAGGAGAGGTTCCTGGTCCAATCCGGAATCTGTTGAATGGTTCCTGAATTTTGCAAAAGTGATGTTTGAACATTACGGAGACAGAGTCAAGTACTGGCTGACGATCAATGAGCAGAATATGCTGACACTGGTCGGACCTGTCATCGGTACATTGACGCTTCCTGAAGGAACGACCAATGTGCTCAAGGAAACATACCAGCAGAACCACCATATGCTGGTAGCGCAGGCAAAGGCAATGGCACTGTGCCATAAAATGATCCCGGACGCAAAGATCGGACCTGCTCCGAACATTTCACTGGTATATCCTGCTTCCTGCAAGCCTGAGGATATTATTGCTGCACAGAATTACAATGCGATCCGCAACTGGCTGTATCTGGATATGGCAGTATTCGGAAAGTACAACAATATCGTCTGGTCTTATCTTGAGGAACATGACGCTCTTCCGACATTTGCTGAAGGTGATGAGGAAGCTTTGGCAAACGGACATCCGGATTTCATCGGATTCAACTATTACAATACCGCTACATGCCAGGCAAGTGACGGAACAGAGAAAGCAGACCCGGGTGCCGATCAGCAGACAGCTCGCGGTGACGCGGGATTCTATCGCGGATACAGAAATCCGAACCTGACTGTTACAGAATTCGGCTGGGAGATCGATCCGATCGGTTTCCGCGCAACAATGAGAGAAATGTATTCCCGTTATCGTCTTCCGATGATCGTTACGGAAAACGGTCTTGGTGCATATGACAAGCTGGAAGACGGACGTGTACATGACCCTTACAGAATCGAATATCTTGCCAAGCATATCGAACAGATCCGTCTTGCGATCACCGATGGCGTGGAAATGATGGGATACTGCCCGTGGAGTGCGATCGATCTGATCTCTACACATGAAGGAATGAAGAAACGCTATGGATTCATCTATGTTGACAGAGACGAATTCGATCTGAGAACACTGGACCGTTACCGCAAGGACAGCTTCTATTGGTATAAGAAGGTTATTGCAAGCAACGGTGAAGATCTGAGCCCGGATTTTAAAGTTGAATAATAACAGCGGCAGGTCATGACCTGCCATTGTTTCGGAGGTTTTTAGTGAAGATATTGGTGATTGATGCACAGGGAGGCGGTATCGGCAGACAGCTGATCTCCGCTTTGAAGAATCGTTTTCCTGAGCATGTCATACTTGCTGTCGGGACGAACAGTATGGCAACTTCAGCCATGCTGAAAGCAGGTGCTGATCAGGCGGCTACAGGTGAAAATTCTGTCGTTGTTGCATGTTCTATGGCAGATCTGATCATCGGACCGGTCGGTATTGTGATCGCTGATGCAATGCTTGGTGAGATCACACCGAAAATGGCCGCAGCTGTCGGACAGAGCCGTGCGCGGAAGATCCTGATCCCGTTTAAAAATGATTCTCATATGATCATAGGAGTACCTGATTATAATGTCAGCAGACTTGTAGAAGCGGCAGTGGAAGCAGCTGTTGAGGTGATCGGGTAAATTACTTGACGTTACGGCTGCAGGCGAAGAAAATATGATATGTCGACTGAAGTCGATTGCTGTACAGAAGTACGATTGATTCATAAGTGAATCTGCATATCTGAAGGTATGTAAGTCCGGAATGGATTTTGCATACCTTTTTTGGAGGAAATCATGAAAACACTTTATCTGGACTGCAGCATGGGAGCTGCAGGAGACATGCTGACGGCGGCGCTTCTTGAACTTCTTGATGATAGAGATGCATTTGTCAGAGAACTGAATGAGGTCGGCATCCCTGATGTGGAATTTACTGCTGAACCGGCTGAAAAATGCGGAATTACCGGAACACATATGTCAGTTAAGGTACATGGTGTTGAGGAAGATGAGCATCTGCATGACCATGAACATCATCATGAGCATGACCATGACCATGAACATGAACACAGTCATGGACACGGACATCATCATTCACATAATTCCATGCATGGTATCGAACATATCGTCAATGATCACATGTTCCTCTCTGACCAGGTAAGAGAAGATGTTCTCTCTGTATACAGACTGATCGCTGAAGCAGAAAGCCAGGTACATGGCATGCCGGTTGACGAGATCCACTTCCATGAAGTAGGTACGATGGATGCTGTAGCGGATGTAACAGCTGTATGCATGCTGATAGAGAAACTTGCACCGGATCAGATCATAGCTTCACCGGTTCATGTCGGGGCAGGTACCGTGAAGTGTGCTCATGGTATTCTTCCTGTTCCCGCACCTGCAACAGCATTGATCCTGAAAGATGTTCCGATTTACGGAGGTGCGATCCAGAGTGAATTGTGTACTCCTACGGGAGCTGCTTTGCTGAAGCATTTTGTCCGGAAGTTTGAAAGCATGCCGGTCATGAAGATCAAAAAGATCGGCTATGGTATGGGAAAGAAAGATTTCCCGCAGGCAAATTGTGTCAGAGCGATTCTGGGAGAAAGCGCAGATCAGACCGATCTGGTACTGGAGCTTTCCTGCAATGTTGATGATATGACAGCAGAAGAGATCTCCTTTGCGACGGAACAGCTGATGGAATGCGGGGCCAGGGATGTATATACCATCAATATCGGTATGAAGAAGAACAGACCCGGGACATTGATCAGGGTGATCTGTACACCTGATCAGAGGGACATGATGGTTGAGAAGATGTTCCTTTATACAACAACACTGGGTATCAGACAGACTGATACGAAACGTTTTACACTGCACAGAGGTCTTGATACAGTCGAAACGGAATTCGGACAGGTGAGGGTGAAGAGATCAAGCGGATACGGAGTGAATAAGGTTAAGCTGGAATATGATGATATTGCGGCAATTGCTAAGGAAAAAGGCCTGGGAATCCGGGAAGTCCGCAATCTGCTGGCAGATAAAGCAAAATAACATGCATGCTGTCCTGTGAACGGGCAGCATTTTTCCTGCAGCGGTTTTTTGAATGGACGCCGTATATACTGCAGATTTGGTATTCCGATAGCTCATACCAGATAAAAACAGGTATAATGAAAACAAGAGAAATGAGGAGTAATAATATCATGAAAAGCTATATCGGTATTGACTTGGGCGGCACAAATGTTCGTGTTGCAAAGATTACAGAAGATGGAAAGATTCTTGCTCAGGTTAAAGGTCCTTCTTATGGACAGGAAGGTCCTGCCAAGGTTATGGCAAACATTAAAGAACTGATCCGTGAGATTCCTGACTGGAAAGAATGTTCCGGAATGGGCGTTGGCGTGCCGGGCCCTGTCAATACAACAGCTGGATGCATGGTGCTGTCCACCAACCTTCCCGGATTCACAAATTATCCGATCGCTGATGAACTTTCCAAAGAGTTCGGAATGCCTGCATATGTTGATAATGATGCAAATGTAGCAGGTCTTGCTGAAGCATTGGTCGGTGCCGGCAAAGGACTGAAAACGGTCTTCTATGTAACGATTTCAACCGGAATCGGCGGTGTTCTTGTTGTTGATGGCAAAACAGTATCCGGCAAGCATGGATTTGGCGGTGAGATTGCAAATATTATCATTGACCGCAACAGGGAAAAGATCAATTATCTGAATGTCGGCGCGGTTGAAAATGAATGCAGCGGCACAGCGATCAAGCGCAAGGCTGAAGCTGCTATTCCGGAAAAAGATTTCCCTCACACAGGGTTAGTGTTTGAATACGCTGAAGACGGTGATGAAAGAGCTCAGGCAATCGTCGAAGGCATGGAAAAGGATCTTGGCCAGCTGTTTGCTACGATCGCGTGTGTCTGCGACCCGGATATTTTCATCCTTGGCGGCGGTATGATGAAGTCTGCAGATAAGTTCCTGCCGGGCGTTGTTGCAAACTTCAAGGAAATGTCCCATACTGCAGTACATGATACGCCGTTTGTGATTGCCGGG
Source organism: uncultured Erysipelotrichaceae bacterium (assembly GCA_946622165.1). Lineage (GTDB taxonomy): Bacteria > Bacillota_I > Bacilli_A > Erysipelotrichales > Erysipelotrichaceae > Bulleidia. The sequence continues at coordinate 5,120 of CAMOPG010000064.1, read as the reverse complement.
CTGGATGAACCCGGAATCATCGGTGCAGCAATGCTGCCGGTCAGCCAGGGCAAATAAACCTGTTTATCTAAGTGTTTGAACACCGCTGAAATATGCGGTGTTTTTTTTTGCGGGTGAGTGTGCTGCTTTGCGCTCTTGCGGGGATGATGTAAAATGATTCCATGAAACTGAAAACTATCCTTGCAGGAAGCGCTGCGGCGGCTGCAGCTATTACAGCAGCGGGTCTTCCTTATAACAAAATCGATACAACATATTACCGCCTGAGTTCCGGCAAGATCAAAAATGATATGAGGATCATTGTGCTTGCCGACCTCCATGACCAGGATTACGGGGAAAACATGGAGAAACTGACGGAAAAGATCCATCCGCTGAAGCCGGATCTGATATTGCTGCCGGGAGATCTTTGCGAAGAAAAAAAGAATGACGTACATTCTTTCTGTCTGATCGATCAGCTGAAGCAATATCCGATGATCTATTCGACAGGCAATCATGAAGAACACAGACCTGATCTTCCCACATTGCTTTATAAGATCAGAAAAATGGGTGTTTCGATACCGGAACAACGAAGCGATATTCTGGATATCTGCGGCAATGCCTTGGAAATTGTTGCTTTGCCGTGTGTGAAAAGAGAATCTTTCTATGATCCTGCGGAAGTCAATGGAAGATTCAGAACTGAAGCATTTCGTATATTGATGTCACACAGACCGAACTGGGTGGGACTGTATGGACAGATCGATTGTGATCTGATCGTGAGCGGCCATGCTCATGGCGGGCAATGGAGATGTCCGCCGCTTCACAGGGGACTGGTTGCTCCGTCCGTGGGTTTGTTCCCGGAATATACGGAGGGAATCCATGATATCAACGGAAGAAAGATGCTGATCAGCCGCGGTTTGACAAAAAAGACGCATGGTGTGATCAGGTTATTCAATAATCCTGAGATCGTAGTGCTGGATCTCACGGGGGAAAAGGAAAATGCTGAAGAAGTTGCCGCCTGAAGAAAAGGTGTATGAAGCGTTCTCTGCGATCGGTGATGGCAGGGTAGAGATGCATGATGGTTTTGCTGTTGTAAGGTCTTCGGACGGTTCCAGGCAGTATACAGTTGAATGGGACGGAAACAAGTATACATCGGATGACAGTGCTACTTTTTGGCAGGGTTATCCCGGATATCCTGTAATTGCTGTGCTGATGCTTGAGGGCAGGCTTCCGCTGGATGAAGATGTGTGCAGGAAAATGAAAGGTGTTGCCTGGAAATCTCTGAATGATGCACATAAGCGCAATTATCGCGCAGCATTGGAGGAAGTGCTGAGCGGCCTGGAATCCCGGGGAATCGGTACTTCGGACATCAGAAAACTTGCGGATCAGATAAATGAACAGCTTGCCTTACTGGATATTGAAACAGGCAGAAAGAAAAAAAAGAAATGAAAACAGGACTTGTACTGGAAGGCGGAGCGATGCGCGGGCTCTTTACAGCGGGGATACTTGATGTATTCATGGCTGAGAATATTACTTTTGACGGAACCATCGGCGTGTCGGCGGGTGCTGCTTTTGGCTGTAATTTAAAATCAAAGCAATACGGCAGAATATTGAGATATAATCTGCGTTTTGCAAAAGATAAGCGGTTCTGCAGTGTCGAATCACTGCTGTTTACAGGGGATCTGTACGGCGGAAAGTTCTGCTATGATACGCTTCCGAATCATCTGGATCGGTTTGATACTGATGCATTTGAAAAGGACCCCATGGAGTTCTATGTGGTGTGCACAAATGCGGAAACAGGAGAACCTGTTTATTACAAATGTACTGATGGTTTGAAACATGACATGCTGTATGTTCAGGGAAGTGCATCAATGCCTATCGTATCTAGACCTGTGGAAGCGGATGGGATGAAGCTGCTGGATGGCGGTATCAGTGACAGTATTCCGCTGAAGTATTTTGAATCGATCGGTTATGAACGGAATATTCTGATCCTGACACAGCCAAGATCCTACCGCAAGAGTCCGCAGAAGGGCTTGTCAGTCATGAAAACTGCATTGAAGCAGTATCCGGAGATTTACCGTGATATGGAACGCAGGCATGAAGTATATAATGAGACGCTCGAATATATACGTGAACGTGAAGCGCAGGGAAAAGTTCTGGTGCTTTGTCCTGATGAGGCGCTTGGTATTGGAAGGATCTCGCATGATCGTGATGCACTCCGGAGGGTTTATATGACAGGAAGAGAGACTGCTGTCAGACATCTGGATGAAGTCAGAGCATTTCTGAATGAAAGCAGGCAGTGATGGAACGGCAGGAGATACTGCGCATGCTTGATGCCAGCGGTATTGTTTACCGGATCGCTGAACATCCTGCGGTGCATACAATGGAAGAAATGCATGCAATCCATCTTGAACAGGAGGATGCAGTGGCACGGAATCTGTTTCTGAGGGATGACAAAAAGCGGAACTGGTATCTGATCGTTCTGCATGGAGACAGACCGGTCGATCTGAAGGAACTGCGTCAGATAATCGGTTCCAGGCCTCTTTCATTTGCGTCAGAGGCTTCTCTGAATGAGATCCTCGGTCTTCAGAAAGGAGCGGTTACGCCGCTTGGAGCATTGAATGATGGCAGACACATCGTTCAGGTCCTGATCGATGATGAATACCGCCATCAGATCATCGGTGTGCATCCCGAAAGCAATACTGCAACGATATGGATGAATTGTGATGATCTGGTGTGTTTCCTGCAGGAATACGGCTCGCCAGTCAGGTGGCTGGAATTAAAAAACGGATAATTGCTTATCCGTTAAACTGCTTTTGCACTAAGGCGTTCGTTAGCTTCTTCAGCACGAATGCCATTTTTGATATAGACTCTTGTGACTCTTCCGCTGATCAGACACATGATCTCATATGGAATGGTATTCAGTTCCTCAGCCATTTTTTCGATCGGAATGGTTTTGCCGAATATTTCAACCAGTGCATTTTCCGGTTTGTATTCCGGAAGCTTCAGCATGACCTGATCCATGCAGACGCGGCCGACCACCTCGGCAGGCGTTCCGTCAACCATGACATATCTGCCTTGGTTGGCTCTGATAAAACCGTCTGCATATCCGATCGGGGCTGTGGCGATGATCTCTTCTCCTGATGTGACATATGTGGAACCGTATCCGATCGGTTCACCGGGTCCGAGTGTTTTGACCATGAATATTCTTGTGTACAATCCCAAAGCAGGTTTGAGGTCGTGATTGAAAGATGAGATACCGTACATTGCGATACCGATCCTGCAGGCATTGCTGAGCGGGTCACGGAAGGACAGTGATGCATCGGAATTATCGCAATGGATCCATCTGAACGGATAATCCATGGCTTTGACTGCCTGCGAGAACAGATTATACTGTTTCATGGTCATCTCTTCATCTGTATCTGCTTTGGCAAAATGAGTAAAGATTCCGTCAAGACTGCATCCTCTCAGCATCAGCAGTCCTTTTGCTTTTTTCAGTTCGTCAATGTCCTTGAAGCCGATCCTGTTCATACCGGTCTCAACTTTCAGATGCACTTTCAGTCCTGTGCAGTTTTTGCTGGTGACGCCTTTTACCCATTTGGTCGAGTAGGCTGTGACACTGATGCTGTTCTGGATCAGGACCGGAATATCTGAAGGGTCGGTCGCACCTAAAATCAGCAGTTCACCGCTGTATCCCTGGTTTCTCAGCATCATTGCTTCATCCAGACTGGATACGGCAATCATAGATGCGCCGGCTTCAATGACTGTTTTAGCGACCTGGATGTCTCCGCATCCGTATGCATCGGCTTTTAATACTGCAATCAGGCGTTTCCCGCAGACTGCTTTGATCGTTTTGATATTTTCTGAAATTGCATCGAGATCAATTTCCATCCATGTTTTTCTGTACATATGATTCTCTTCTCCGTTAGATGTTAAAAGTATAACACACTCATTCGAGATAGAGCTCACGCAGGTGTTCAAGTCGTGCTGCGTCAATACCATATTCAGCTTCCAGATATGCTTCAAATGTCTGATATCGTTCGAAGATCAGGTCGAGCATGCTGTCAGCGACAGCCCGCTGCACTCCGGCGCCTGCAGTGTAGCGGTATTTTGCTGTTTTGCTGATAGCTGTCAGAAGTTTATGCTTTTGCAGAGTCGCTTCAATGTTATCGGCGTAATAAACGTTGGTCAGTTCATAATCATCCAGAGCAGTTTCCCGGTCAACTCCCAGTGACATCAGGATCAGAATTGCAGCGACACCGGTTCTGTCTTTTCCGGCAGCGCAATGGAAGAACATCGGAATCTGCTGCTGTTCCAGCAGTTTAAACATCATCTGAAACGCTTTGTTGTGAAACGGCATAGCATTGTAAACATCATTCGTGATGATGCCTCTGATCAGTCTGAACAGTGTTATAAACTTATGGGTCAATTTTTCGATTGTACCGGGTGAATAATCTATTTCGTTGCCATACCGGTCAATACTTGCACATTGTCTGTAATAGGATGCAGATGAAGGGATATATTCCGGATTATGTTCACTCTCATTTTTTGAACGGAAATCCAGTACGGTTTTCAGATTCAGTTCATCGATCTTCTTTGTGTCAGATTCACTCAGTCCGCATAAAGCAGGGCCGCGGAATAAAAGACCATATTTTACATGACGGTTGTCTGCAGCGGCATATCCGCCTAAATCCCGGAAATTCTTTACATTGTCGAAAGACATCTGTTCACCTGGCTTCATATGACCTCCCAAACACAATTGTAAACAAAAAATGGCTTTGTCAGCCATTTTTATATGGAGCGAGTGAGGAGAATCGGACTCCCATATACAGCTTGGAAGGCTGTCGTTCTACCACTGAACTACACTCGCAACATCGATAAGTGGTGTCCCGGAGGCGAATCGAACGCCCGACCCACTGATTAAAAGTCAGTTGCTCTACCACCTGAGCTACCAGGACATTGGTGGTACTATACAATATCCGCACAACGGATGAAATATCACAATGGTGGAGAAGGGCGGTTTCGAACCACCGAACCCGGAGGGATCTGATTTACAGTCAGACGCGTTTAGCCACTTCGCTACTTCTCCACAAATGGTGCCGACTATAGGAATCGAACCTACAACCTACTGATTACAAATCAGTTGC
>CAMOPG010000063.1:0-12893 GCA_946622165.1 uncultured Erysipelotrichaceae bacterium | reverse complement strand
TGCGGGCAGCACCCGAGCATATCTCAGACAATGTCCTGAGGATGATGGGGAAACCTCCGGTATCTGTATATGAACGGTTTGTCGAAGCATTTGAAAAGACGAATCGTGAGCTGAAGATGGAACAGTACTGTGTGCCGTATCTCATGTCTTCACATCCGGGAAGCACACTGCAGGATGCCATTGCACTTGCTGAATATCTGCATAAGCATCATCTGAATCCCCGCCAGGTACAGGATTACTATCCGACTCCTGGTACGGTATCAACCTGCATGTATTACACCGGGATCGATCCCATGACGATGAAAAAGGTATATATCGCTGATAATCCGCATGAAAAGGCAATGCAAAGGGCACTGATACAGTATAAGGATCCGGCCAACTATGAACTGGTAAAGGAAGCGCTCATCAAAGCACACAGGGAGGATCTGATCGGAACAGGCGCTGAATGTTTGATCCGGCCAAACGGCGGAAGAAGAAAGACTCCCGGGAATAACAGCAGGAACAGCAAGCGGTATCCGAAAAACAGCCGGGGAAAGAAATACTGAGCAGATCAAACAGAATGAATGATCTTCGGAAAACGGGGATCATTTTAAAATGCCGCATCTCACCGGTCGGGTACAGATTGCGGCATCATTGTTTATTCAGCAGATCACGTGCATCTTATGGGGCAAAGGCGTGCACGGCACCGGTATTGGAAGCCTCAAACAGCATGACTCTCATTCCGAACAGCTCCGACGCATTGAAGGCTCTTGTGTTGTATGAAGAGTAGGGATCCATGACATTTGTATAACCGGCGTCATTCAGTCCGTATACCAGGATCGTATGGGAGATCCAGTTGTCAGCCGTGGATTCCCTTGTAAACGGCGGTCCCTGCACTGACATGACAACGATCCAGCCGCTCTGCAGAGCCTGGATATAGCCTTCTTCAGACAGGTGATTGACGTAGCGCAGATCATATTCCTGCCCCAGTCTTTTCCATACCTTCGGGCTTGTTCCTTCCCGTCCGACATTCATGTACTTCCATTCATAGAACTTCATGCCGATATCATGCGGCGTCAGATCCAGGCCTTTCAGCCTGTTGACCAGCATCGCACCCACGCTTGGCGAACAGCCGCTGTGACCGGCCGTATAATTGCCGATCATCAGGCTGCTCCATCTGGGATCATTCTGAGCCAGGTAAGTGATGCCGCTGATCTCCGTGCTCTTCCAGTTGTCTTCACGGTCATACCGGTATGTGACCCAGCTTTCCTCCACAGGGTCGATCGGATTATGAAAGACGATGGACATGATATTGTCGTCCGGAAAATAGGCGCTTTCCCAGCGCTCATACAGAATAGACGGTACAGCTGCCAGAAACAGCAGAAGTACTGTCATGAATAATGCCCTCAGTTTTCTGATCCTTCGTTTCGGTCTCATATCAGAATCATTGTATCAGAAGGAAATGAAAAAAGCCTGCTGCATGAGCATGGCGTCCATGCAGGAGGCCTGAATCATTGCGGCAGAAGGACCGCATCAGTCTGCTGACTGTTTCTTAAGATCAGAGAAAACAGTACCTGCAGGAGAGCAATGATGTAATCATTATGAAAACAATATGCTATTCTGAAAGTATGAGGAAGAACGCTGGAACCGGCAGGGCTGGGTTCAGCGGAAAACAGGAACATGGAAGGCAGGATCACGGATATTCATTGTCCGCAATGCGGAGCACCGGCTGATTTTGATATCATCCGGCAGACGTATTTATGTGCACACTGCGGCGGGCATGTTGAGATCGGAGAAGCGGTAAAAGAATTCCGCGGTTTCCGGAAAATCAGGGCGGATCATCTGGAAAAGACAGTCAGGTCGTTCAGGCTTTTTCGTGCGTCCTGCACCGGATGCGGAGCGGAAGTCGTATTTGAAGAAAATGAAGCTGCTTCTGTCTGTGCTTTCTGCGGCAGAAAACTGGTGCGTACAGAGTATCTGAGTGCCCGGGATATGCCGGAAGGAGTGATCCCTTTTGCGGTAAGCCAGGACGAAGCCAAAAGACTGCTGAAACAGTGGTGTCATAACAATCCTATGAAAAAAGAAGCCGGACTGCTGGAGAAGAAAGCAGATGATCTGAAAGGCTTTTATCTGCCGTATGAGATGGTGCGCGGTCCTGTTCATATGCATGTTTCCAGAATGGATGGCGGCAGGGATTTCCATTGCGAAGGGTACATCAAGGATGAGTTCGTAAACCGTTCCGGTCAGCTGGACAATCTGCTGCTGGATGGCATGGAGCCGTTTGATACAAACAGTCTGACGCTGTTTGACTTCAGCTATACTGCCGGACACAGGATCAGGATATCCGATCTGACAGACAGCGAACTGGAAAAACGCGTCGGCACAGAAACAGCCGGAACATATGCACCGGCTGTCAGAAAAGTACTGGGGACTGAAGCGGTCAATATCCGGACTGATCTGCATGATGCACTCAGGCTCCCTGTGCTTCTGCCTGTATATTATGTCCTGTCCGGCGGACTGATGGCTGCAGTCAACGGGCAGACAGGAAAGGTATGCGTCCGGTCACTGAAGGAATCGCATTATTACTTTCTGCCCTGGTGGCTCAAGGCAATCGTATCGACAGTACTGTTTACGGCAGCTGCCTTTGGTGCACTGCACTTATTCGGAATGAATGTACAGGACGCATTGATCATTGCAGGCGTGCTTGCGCTGTTCTTTATCACCGTCACGCTGTGCCTGTACAGTGATACAGTGCATAATCAGTTTGCCGTGAAGTCAGGAAGAAAGATCTTCACATCCGGAGAGAATACATTCAAGCGTGAATACGGGGAGCTTGTCCTGCGGGATGAGATCCTTCAGCGAAAGACACAGCCTCCGGTATTCTTTGAAACGATCGACGGCAGGGAAACGCCGGTCATTCTGAAATTTGCAAGTCCTGGCAGAGTGATCCGCATGGTTCTGATGAGTGCTGCAGCACTGTTTCTGCCGGTGATCATTGCACTGTTTCTCAACGGATTTGACTTTCAAAGGCTGAATCTCGCCGGGTCGGCGGTCTGGTTCTGCATTGCTGTACCGGTCGTACCGATCTATCTGCTGAAGTTCGGCGTCGTTGAACTGCATGATCGCCCGCTGATCTATGTGATTTCAGAAAACGGAAAGACGAAACGGTATCACCAGAAGCGTGAACCGGCGGATTTCCTGAACGTTGTGAAAACTGTTCTGCGGATGGCATTGATCCCGCCGGCATCCCTTGCGTTCTGGTTTGCCGTGATCAGTTTCTGTATGATCTGCTGGCTGACGGCATTCGGATTCTGAAGGGAGAGCTTTCTCAGAATGGTGTACTGCTCCGCACTGCGGATCGATGACCGATGAAATCATGAGTCTGATAAAGGGGGACATATGAAAAAACATCTGAACATATTATTGACGCTCATACTGGGACTGTCTTTAAGCGCATGCGGTTCATCCGAGCAGAAAGAAGATCCTGCGTCTGAAACACAGAAGCCGGCAGAGACTCAGACAGAGACACAGGAAAAAACACCGGAACCGGCAGTACAGCCTGTTCGTGATGCTTCTTACACCGATCCATCCGCATTTGCAGGATTTGCGTCATATACGATCAATTACAGAGGGCAGGCAGCGAATGATTTTGTCAGCGGAGAAGTGATCTTCGGAGAGACATTGCTGAGGGATCATTACAAAGGACGCATCAACGAAACTGAACTGCTTGACGATCTGACACATGAGGATATCGCTGACGTTGAGATGATCGAACCGGGCAAAACGGCCAAAGCAGAGACATCATACCTGAGTATGTTTGCGAAGGATGTTGCATTCTACGTTTACAACCATACGGATGCACCTGCCAGACCGGAAGACTGTGTGATCATCGGAATCGAGAACGAAGCTGAAAGAGCTTTTGCATTCAGCGGCGGGATCACGATCATCGAAACGGAACAGCCGCAGAATGAGGATCCCGTTGATAGTCTGACCAAGGTGCTTGGTGAACCGTATGAAATGGATGCAGACGATGATACACCGGAATATACATGGCGCGATCAGAACGGAGATCATATCCTTGAACTTGAAATCTGGACTTCCGACGGTCTGTATCAGACGATCGATTTCAAATACGTGGATTACATGGCAGGAAAATAACAGCATTCATACATCTGCAGTCAATGCACATCAATGTGCCTGACTGCTTTTTTCTGCGATGTATGAACAGCACATAACAGGCAGAAGAAAACGCGCCTTCGGGGCTGTGCATTCTTCAGAGCAGCCATCAGCGATCAGAACAGCCCGATATCCCCAAACATGAAAGGGAAACATGATCTTTTCACGAATATATACAGTGAGGAGGTCTTTTCATATGCAGTGTCCGAGATGTCTGAATACAGATAAAGCATTATTAAGCAATAGTATAAGAACCCTTTTACTAATTTTATCGTTCATAGACGATAAAATAGCATTTATAATATCGCGTATGGACGATATAATATGAATAGAAAAGCAAAATTGTTTGAATTTTGAAGGTGAATATATGAACCACAGCATATTGAAACAGGTGATTTTTGACCAGCATGAAGTGATTAGGAATGCATACATTGCAGAACGGAAGTATACATTTGAAAAAGGCGTGAATTACATACTGGTAGGACTCAGAAGATCAGGAAAATCGACCCTGCTGTACAAAATGGTAAAAGACCTGATACAGGAAGGGTGTGAGTGGAAACAGATTATTTATGTCAATTTTGAAGATGACAGACTGCTTGGCTTTACGGTAAAAGACTTTAATGACATCGTTGAGACGGCATATGAGCTTTCAGGTTCTGAAGAACCGTATTTTTTCTTTGATGAGATCCAGATCATAGAAGGATGGGAACATTTTGCAAGAAGAATGGCAGACCAGAAAAGACATATTCAGATTACCGGCAGCAACGCCAGGATGTTAAGCTCAGAAATGGAAAGTACTCTGGGAGGAAGATATATCTCACGAATGATCATGCCGTTCTCATTTGCTGAGGTACTGGACTATAAACAGATCGAGAGAGATGAGACTGCAATGCTGACATCTTCAAAGTCGGCAAGAATCAGAGCTGTGTGTGAAGATTACATTTCTGCCGGGGGATTTCCGGAAGTCCTGCGTATGACAAACAAGCGTGAATACATCAAAAGCGTCTATGAGAAAGTCCTTCTTGGAGATATTGTTGAGCGCGAACAGATCAAGAATAAAACAGCACTCAGGCTGATGATCAAAAAAATAGCTGAAACAGTCATGCATGAGGTATCGTTCAATACACTCGCAGGAAACGTGAGAGCCACAGGGGTCAAAACATCAACTGATTCCATGATCGAATACGTTTCTTATGCAGAAAATGCCTATCTTGTTTTCCGCACAAAAAACTATGTGTCAAAATTTGCGGATAAGGAGAGCATACCAAGGTATTACTTTTATGATAACGGGCTTTTATCATTGTTTCTCGTTGATAAACGATCTGCCCTGCTTGAAAATGCGGTTGCTGTATATCTGAAGCGCGTGATCGGGGATGAAATATACTACTGCAAGTCCTCCTCTGCCGGGATCGACATTGATTTTTACCTTCCGGAAAGGCATCTTGCCATTCAGACTGCATATAAATTAGGTGGTGCACAGGAACGGGAAATAAGAAGTCTGTTATTGTTTGCCGGGAAATCAAAAGAAAGCTGCCGTCTGATGATCGTGACCTATGAAGAGGAAAAAATAATCAAGGAGAATGGATATACAATTGAAGTCATTCCGATCCATAAATTTCTGCTGGAACAGAACATGCTTTGAATAAAACGTGTGAATATAAACCGTCAGCGCGGAGCCGGATGTTATTCTGAAATTCAAAGGAATTGCAGACCTTTTCACGAATATATACAGTGAGGAGGTCTTTTCATATGCAGTGTCCGAGATGTCTGAATACAGATAAAGCATACTTTTACAAAGGCAGCAGGGGATGGTACTGCCGCAGGTGCATTTCGTTCGGCAGGATCATGCTGGAGGAAGAGAAAGAACCAGTATCACTGTCTCCGGTTTCCGAAGGAAGCGAAGAATATACGCTGCAGTACCCATTGACTGAAAAACAGGCAAGGATCGCAGTCAGATGCGCTGAACTGATCGATCATACTGATGTGCTGCTTTTCTGCGTCTGCGGGGCAGGGAAAACTGAGCTGACTGTATTAAGCATCGCAAAGATGCTGAAAGCGGGCAGGAAAGTATGCTTTGCCATTCCCAGAAGACAGGTCGTGCTGGAACTGAGAGAGCGCCTGGCTCAATACTTTCCACGTGCGAAGGTCATTGCCGTGTGCGGCGGTCATACATCCGTCACAGACGGCGATCTGATCATCTGCACAACGCACCAGCTCTACAGATACTGGCGCGCATTCGATCTGCTGATCCTGGATGAACCGGATGCGTTTCCCTTCAGGGGAGATCCTGTGCTGCACGGGATCGCACAGACAGCCTGTACAGGTCATACGGTATATCTCACAGCGACTCCGGATGAACATCTGCTAAGCCGTGTAAAGAACGGTACGCTGGAGCGCCTGGTCCTGAACGAACGGCCGCACGGTCATCCGCTGCCGGTTCCCGTTGTCAAAAGGGGGAGTGTCCCGGTCCTCTGGATCCGCATGCTCAGCTGGATCAGGCGGAACAAGGATCATCCAAGGATCATCTTCGTACCCACGATCCTGCAGGCAGAATGGTTCGGCAGGCTGCTGAAGCCGTTGACAGGATGCTATGTATGCACGTCCAGGACGGAAAACAGGGATGAAGTGATCGAAGCCTACCGAAATGAACCGGCAGGGATCATCGTAGCGACAACCGTACTGGAGCGCGGCGTCACGATTAAAGGCGCAGACGTCTGTATCTACGGTGCGGATCATCCGGTATTTGATGAGGCAGGTCTGGTCCAGATGGCAGGCAGGGCCGGCAGATCATTTGAACGTCCCACAGGAGACGTGCTGTTTCTGCTGCATGAAAAAAGCAGAACAGTCGATCGCTGTGTCAGTCAGATCAGGGAGGCAAACAAACGATGAAATGTTTATTGTGCGGCAAGCGGACCGGCAGCTCCTCCATGCCGCTGATATCCGTGTTCAGTGAAGACCCGCTGTGCTGGGACTGCAGGAAGCTGTGGAAGCCGTATCAGGGCAGACGTGATATCGAGGGGATCCCCGTGGACATCCTGTATGACTACCGCAGCGGATACAGCAGTGCGCTGATCCAGTACAAGGAATGCGGCGATGAAGCACTGAAGGATATTTTTCTCTATCCGCATATCTCCCGGATCAGACGGAAATACCGGGGATGCACGCTCCTGCTGATGCCCTCAGCCAGGGAAAAGGTACGGCAGCGCGGATTTGATCATCTGTATGAGATGTTCGCCTGCCTGAATATGCCGATGCTGAGTCCGTTTGAAAAGCGCAGGGAGATCGACCAGAAGGGAGGCGGCCGCACCAGGCGTTCCGAGATGTCCGGGAATATCATGCTCAAGGAAGGCGCGGTCCTGCCGGAGAAGATCCTGCTTGCGGATGATGTCATTACGACCGGCTCCACGCTGCGCGGGGCACTGCGCTGCATCGACATGGAGAAGCACAGGATCAGGATCCTGTGTACCGGGGGCGTCTGAGTCACAGCCTTGATTGACTTGTTCGTTCCATGTATAATAATTGCGCGTTTTCATGCGCTTAAACGGAGGTGCTATGGCAAATGTATTTGACCGGCTGCTGAACGTCGATGCTCGGCGGCTGAAAGAAATGGAACGAAAAGTAAAGCCTGCCGAAGAGCTGGCTGAAAAATATGCCGCAATGAGCGATGATGAGCTGAAAGCTGAAACACCGCGCTTAAAGGAAAAGCTTGCCGGCGGTGCAACATTGGATGATATTCTTCCGGAAGCCTTTGCAACCGCAAGAGAAGCCTGCCGCAGAGTAATCGGGGAATACCCGTATCATGTACAGCTGGTAGGTGCTGCCGTCATGCAGGGCGGCGACATTGCCGAGATGAAGACCGGTGAAGGCAAGACCCTGACGTCCGTTATGGCAGTCTATCTGAATGCCCTGACAGGCAAAGGCGTTCATGTCGTCACTGTCAACGAATACCTGTCCCAGCGTGACTCGGAATGGATGGGTCAGATCCACAGATGGCTCGGCCTGACTGTCGGTCTGAACCTGAGACAGCTGTCTCCCGTTCAGAAGAGAGCTGCCTACAACTGTGATATCACTTACACAACAAACTCCGAACTCGGTTTTGACTACCTGCGTGACAACATGGTCACACGTGCTGAGGACCGCGTTCAGAGAGGATTGAATTTTGCCCTGGTCGACGAAGTTGACTCGATCCTGATCGATGAATCCAGAACGCCTCTGATCATTTCTGGCGGTATGAAGCAGACAGCCAACCTGTACCTGCAGGCTGACCGTTTTGTCAAGAGACTGAAGCAGGATGAGGACTATGAGATCGATGTCAAGAGCCGCATCGTCCAGATGACTGAGACCGGTGTTGCCAAAGCGGAAAAAGCATTCCGTGTATCCAACCTGTATGATCTGGAAAACACACAGCTGCTGCACCGTATCTCCCAGGCATTGAAAGCAAACTACATCATGACCAGAGACATTGAATATGTCGTTGACCATGAGAATGATGAGATCGATATCGTCGATCCCAATACCGGACGTCTGATGAAGGGACGTGAATGGTCAGACGGTCTGCATCAGGCAGTCTGTGCCAAGGAAGGCATTTCCATCCGTCAGGAAACGACCGTGCTTGCGACGATCACATATCAGAACTTCTTCCGTCTTTACAACAAGCTCGCCGGCATGACCGGTACTGCCAAGACCGAGGAAGAAGAATTCCATGAGATCTACAACATGCTGGTATATGAGATCCCGACGAACCGTCCGGTTGCCCGTATCGACCATCCGGATGCCGTATACGGCACCAAGAAGGCAAAGTTTGACGCGCTTGTCAGAGAAGTCAAGGAACGTCATGAGAAGGGTCAGCCTGTTCTGGTAGGCACGATCGCAGTCGAGACTTCCGAACTGATCTCTGACCTTCTGAAGAAGGAACATATCCGTCACGAAGTACTGAACGCAAAGAACCACGCACGTGAAGCTGAGATCATTGCCAAAGCAGGTCAGAAGGGATCTGTAACGATCGCCACCAACATGGCCGGCCGAGGCACCGACATCAAGCTGGGTGAAGGCGTACGTGAACTCGGAGGTCTGTGTGTCCTTGGTTCCGAACGTCATGAATCAAGACGTATCGACAACCAGCTGAGAGGACGTTCCGGCCGTCAGGGCGACCCGGGTGAATCCCGCTTCTATGTATCCGTACAGGATGACCTGATGGTCAGATTCGGAAGCGAACGTCTCGAAAGCCTGTTCCAGAGTCTGGGAGACGAGGCGATCGAGTCCAAGACGATCACGAAGTCCATCAGCTCTGCCCAGAGACGTGTCGAAGGCGTCAACTTCGATGCACGTAAATCACTGCTGCAGTACGATGATGTACTGCGTCAGCAGCGTGAAGTCATGTATGACCAGAGAAACTACATCCTTGACAATGCGGACGTCCATAAGGTCATCCGGGATATGTTCAGCCGTGTCGTCAGCGACACAGTCGCATCCCACGTGGATCCCGAATCCAGAAACGGCGATGTCATCGTAGAAGATGTGCTGCAGGCATTGGATAAGCTCGGGTTTGATCAGATCGCCCAGGCAAATGAACTTGCCGGCAAAACAGCTTCAGAGATCACTTCTCTGCTCGATGAGCGTGCATGGAACATCTATGAAGCGAAAGTGGCTCCCGTCCAGGACAAGATCCGTCCGTTTGAACGTCAGATGTCCCTCAGGGTCATTGACCGTGCATGGGTCAACCACATTGATATGATGGCCAAGCTCAGAGACGGCATCGGCCTGCGTTCCTATGCCCAGAACAACCCGCTCCAGGCATATGTATCGGAAGGCTATCAGATGTTTGAAAACATGATGCACGACATCGCACAGGAGATCGTACAGTACTGCATGAACCTGAAGGTCGTTGTACAGCCTGCGGTTCAGGCTTGATGAAAATAGGAGAACACAATGGAATTGTTTGAAATGAATCAGGGCATTGCCCGCAGCCAGGCAAAATTGGAGCAGCTTGGCTCCTCTCTTTGACCTCGCTCAGAAGGAAAAACAGGTAAAAGAAAACGAAGCAAAAATGAATGCCGAAGATTTCTGGCAGGACCAGAAAAAGGCACAGGCACTGATCCGTGAAACCAATGGACTGCGCTCTCTGATCGATCAGTATCATAAGCTGACGGAAAGTCTCGCCGGACTGAGTGAAAGCATGAGCGAACTGAAGGAAAGCTTTGATGAAGAGCTGAAGGATCTTGTCGAAGAAGAATATGCCGAAACGATGAAGGCGTTCGAAAAGTATGAGATCGATGTGCTCCTTTCAGGACCGTATGATTCCCATGCGGCGATCCTCGAGATCCATCCTGGTGCCGGCGGTACCGAAGCGATGGACTGGGCAGGCATGCTGTACCGTATGTACGGCAGATGGGCTGAACGCAAGAACTACAAAGTCACAGTGCTCAACTATCTGGAAGGCGAAGAAGCAGGCGTCAAGTCATGTTCCCTGCTGATCGAAGGACCGATGGCATACGGATATCTGAAAGCCGAGAACGGCGTCCACCGTCTCGTACGTATTTCACCGTTTGACTCCAACGCAAGAAGACATACGTCATTTGCGTCTGTTGAAGTCATGCCGCAGTTTGAGGATGACATTGAGATCGAGATCGATGACAAAGACCTCGAAGTCATTACGATGCGTTCCTCCGGTGCCGGCGGACAGCACATCAACAAGACGGACTCCGCGGTCCGCATGACCCATATTCCCACAGGCATCACTGTTTTCTGCCAGACGCAGCGTTCCCAGCTTCAGAACCGTGAGCAGTGCATGAACATGCTGAAATCCAAGCTGCTGCAGCTGAAGATCGAAGAACAGGCCAAGAAGATGGCAGACATCAAAGGTGAAGTCAAAGCCAATGAATGGGGCTCACAGATCCGCTCCTATGTCTTCTGCCCGTACACGATGGTAAAAGACCTGCGTACAGGCTATGAAGTCGGAAATATCCAGGCAGTCATGGATGGAGACCTGGACGGATTTATCTACAGTTATCTGCGTTCACAGATACAGTCATGATCAAACAAAGAGGCCGAGTGCCTCTTTTTGGAAGTGCTTATGGATAAAGAATTTACAGTCACATTGACACAGGAAGAATATGACAGTACGGGAAACGGACAGGTCGGAAAGATCCTTTCCAAAGTGTTCGGCTTTTCCCGCAAAGAGATCTCGCGTCTGAAATTTCAGGGAGAGATCCTTTACGAAGGAAAGAAAGTCCATGTCAATGAACATATTCCGGTTTCCGGTACCATCACTGCTGTATTCCATGAACCTGATGCAGAGAACAAACAGGCTCCGGGATTCGAACCGTCCATCGTCTATGAAGATGATGATCTGATCATCGTCAACAAGCCCGCAGGAATGCCTGTGCATGCCGGACACGGACACCTTGACGACTCGCTCGGAGATGCGCTTGCCGGGTGGTACGCATCCAAAGGGGAGAACTTTACGGTCAGAGTGATCGGAAGGCTGGACAGTGATGTGAGCGGTCTTGTCATCTATGCCAAGAATCAGCCCTCGGCCGCAAGGCTGAGCAGACAGCGTGCAGACGGTATTCTCAAGAAGCAGTATGCTGCCCTTGTATCCGGACATTTTGCAGAGAAAGAAGGGGTCATCGAACTGCCGATCGCAAAGACAGACGGCTCCGTCAGACGCACTGTGTCAGAAGAGGGAAAAGAAGCACAGACTTCATACAGTCTGGTGCGTGAGTTTACGGTCGGCGGATCACCTGTATCACTGCTTCATCTTGTGCTGAAAACAGGACGCACGCATCAGATCCGCACACACCTCAGCGCGCTTTCGCATCCTTTGCTTGGAGATGATTTATACGACGGTGACTGCACACTGATCAAAAGACCGGCGCTGCACTGTGCCAGAGTGCAGTGCATCTCTCCGTTTACAAATCAAAAGATCAATGTTGAGGCAGAGATCCCTGCAGATATGGAAGCCGTCATCAGCGCGGCTGATGCAGAAACAACAGTGATGCCGGCAGCAGTGTCCGAAACAAGACAGAAGTCTTCCGCAGGACGATTTGTTCCCTGGCTATTGGCAGCTGCGTTCTGTGTGTGGGGCGGTATGCGCATCCATGAAACACTGCCTCCTACGGCAGCAGGACTGCATGAAATATTTGCGGAAACACAAAAAGCCAATGCTGAGGAGATCACAGTCGAATACGGCTCGGATCCCGATCTCTTATCCTATCTCAAAACGAGCTACGGAACTGCTTCCCTTGTGAAAGGGATCGATACAGAACAGACAGGCCATACCTATGCCCAATACGAGCTCTCAGCCCTTTCTGCCGGCAATCAGACAGTGACAGACACAGGTCTTCTGAAGGTACTGGTCAACGATACGCAGAAACCGGTCATCGAACTGAAGCAGGACTATGTCAGCGTCCCGCTGAATGAGGAATACGATATTGTTGATAACATTGTTATGGTCAGTGATCCGGTTGACGGTGAACTTTCCTTCAGTGAACTGCCTGAGAAAAACAGCTATACCGTTGAATCAGATGTCAATACAGCCAGAGCAGGCGTATATCATGTAACAGTGCATGCAGAGGACAAAAACGGTCTGACAAGCAGCGTCAGCTGGCCGGTAACAGTCGAACGCTTTACACTGGCCGACCAGTCGCACGATAAAGCAGACCTTGCACGCATCGCCTTGTCCGGCAATCATCTCATGCTGGAAGTGGGCGATCCGTTTGAAATAACCGACGTCCTGC
>CAMOPG010000062.1:0-12948 GCA_946622165.1 uncultured Erysipelotrichaceae bacterium | reverse complement strand
CCGACAGAGATACCTGCATGTGATCCGGCGATCTTGACGTTCAGGTGAGGATATACGACAGAGTTCCTGATCTGTTCCCAGGGTCTGCCTGTAGCGAACATTGCGAATGTTGAGGCGAATGCCGTATAGCCGCTGGCAGCCAGGCCTGCAGCTGTACCGATCATGTCTGCTTCCGCAATACCCATATCGAAGAAACGTTCAGGTGCCACTTTAGCTGCCTTGATGCTGTGGGTGGAACCTGCCAGGTCTGCGTCAAGCACGACGATCTTGGGATCTTCCTGAACGAGCTTTGCCAGCTCTTCACCGTAAGCTTCTCTAGTTGCGCGTCCCATGTTTATTCCTCCTGTGCTCCAAGGTCATTCAGGGCGGTCTTGATCAGATCACCGCTCGGAGCCTTTCCATGCCAGTCAACATTGTTCTCCATGAATGATACGCCTTTGCCCTTTGTCGTTTTGGCAATGATCACTGTCGGTACACCCTTGACAGTTTTTGCTTCAGCGAATGCATTCTGGATCTCTTTATAATCATGTCCGTCGATCTCGATCACGTTCCAGCCGAATGCTGCGAACTTCGGACCGATCGGGTTGGGACCGATTACGTGATCAGTCGTTCCGTCGATCTGCAGATTATTGACATCAACAATACCGCACAGATTGTCGAGTTTGTAATGATGGGCTGCCATAGCTGCTTCCCAGATCTGTCCTTCTTCCACTTCACCGTCACCCATGAGGCAGTAGATCCTGTGATCATTGCCGTCGAGACGGTTAGCCAGAGCCATGCCGTTGGCTGCGGAAAGACCCTGTCCCAGAGAGCCTGTGCTCATGTCAACGCCGGGAACCATATTCATATTCGGATGACCCTGCAGCCTTGAATCCAGCTGTCTGAATGTCTTCAGTTCCTCGTGGGGAATGATTCCTTTGGCTGCCAGGATGGCATATAAAGCAGGTGATGCATGTCCTTTTGAAAGTACGAAACGGTCACGGTCAATGCTTACTGCATTTTCCGGAGTAATATCCATAACATTAAAGTAGAGTACCGTGAGAATGTCAGTACAGCCCAGGGATCCTCCCGGATGACCGGACTGTGCTCTGCTAACCTGTCTGATAATGTCTATCCGGACATCATTAGCAATCTGTTTCAGTTCTTCAACTGTTTTCATCTGCAAACCTCCGTCTTTTCTCTTCTGCGCGCAAATCATACCATTAAAGTTGTAATAAACATAGTCTTTTCTATAATTAATTCCCTCACAAAATGACCGGAAATGCAGATTTCCTTTATACAGGAAAAAACCTATATATTAAAAAAGGGTATTTCAGGCAATACCCTTAATGATCCCATTGTGCATTGAAGAGTCCGGCATAGAAACCCTTCTGTGCCAGCAGTGATTCATGTGTTCCCTGCTCGATCAGGCTTCCATGGTTCAGGACCAGGATCTGATCAGCTGTTTTGATCGTTGACAGTCTGTGCGCGATAATGAATGTCGTCTTGCCGCGGCACAGTTCCAGCATTGCGTCCTGGATCAGCTGTTCGGTATGTGAGTCAACATTTGATGTTGCCTCATCCAGGATCAGCATCCTGGAATCCGACAGCATTGCCCTGGCGATCGTCAGCAGCTGTTTCTGTCCCTTGGAAATATTGACGCCGCTGTCTGTCAGAACGGTATCATAGCCGTTCTTCAGCGACATGATGAAGTCATGCATATGGGCAGCTTTGCAGACACGCTCTACGTCTTCCTTGCCTGCCTTGTCATTTCCGTAGGCAACATTTTCATAGATCGTTCCTTCAAACAGCCATGTATCCTGCAGGACCATGGAGAACTGCTTCCTGACGGAATCTCTTGTACTGTGCATGATGTCATGCCCGTCGATCGATATCGTACCGCTGTCCGGATCATAGAAACGCATCAGCAGATTGATGATCGTTGTCTTTCCGGCACCGGTCGGACCGACGATCGCGACCATCTGTCCCGGCTTTGCATGAATGTTGATCCCATGCAGGATCTCTGTTCCTTTAATATAGGAGAAATGCAGCTGATCGAAATCAACGCTTCCCTCGGCTGTATCAATGACCGCTGCATCCGGATCATCTGCCGGTTCACTTGGTTCATCCAGCAGACCGAACACACGGTTCGCAGCAGAGATCGCTGACTGCAGTTCCGCAAACAGGTTCGCAGTTTCACTGATCGGACCGGAGAACTTTCTGGAATACAGCGTAAATGATGAAATGTTGCCGATCGTGATGCGTCCGAACAGGAACAGCAGTGCACCGAATGCAGTCACCATGGACAGCGACAGATTGTTGATGAACTGAACGGTCGGACCTACCAGGGTTCCCTGATAGTCTGCCTCGTAATACGCATCTACCGCTTCCTGGTTCTTCTGATCAAATCTTGCGATGATCGTATCTTCCTGTCCGTATGCCTTGATCGTTTTATGTCCTGACAGCATTTCTTCGGCAAAGCCGTTCAGAAGACCAAGTCTTCTGGAGCGTTCATGGAACAGCGGTCTGACTTTGCGGGTGCGCTGTCTGGTCACAAAGATGATCAGCGGTATGGTCACGATAAAGATCAGACACAGTACGGGAGCGATCTTCAGCATCATCCATGCTGAACCGATGACCGTGATCAGACTGGTCAGGATCGTGATCAGGTCGCTGGAAAGTGATGTATTGATCGTATCGATGTCGTAGGAGATCTTGGAGATGATATCTCCGACCTGGTTCCTGTCGAAGAAACCGACAGGCAGTGTCAGCAGATGCTCAAATACCTGCTGTCTCATCGTTCTGGTAATATTGGCTGATACCCTGACAATGACCATGCGCGCCATGTAGGAAAATACGGCATTGATCAGGATCAGTATCAGCATGATCCTGCAGTAGTACAGCACAAGATCAAAGTTTACAAGGCCTTTCCCTCCGATCGCATCGATCGCGTTTCCGGAGACCCTGGGCACATACAGGTTTGCCAGATTGGCTGCCACTGTCAGGAACAGTGCAAGGCTCATCATGCCTTTGTTGTCCCAGAGGTAGGTGCCCATTCTGAGCAGCACTGCCTTCTTGTTGACAGGTGCTTTCGTTTTCTTCTGATCCTTATTCAAAGAGAGCACCTCCCATCTGTGAATCACAGATCGAAGCATACAAGGCGCTTCTTTCCGTGAGTTCTTCATCTGTACCGATGTCCGAAAGATCCCCGTTATCAAGGATCATGATCTGGTCGCAGCTGCGGATCGAGGATACGCGTTGGGCAATGATCACCATCGTTGTATCCGGATATTTTTCTGCCAGCGCTCTGCGCAGCTTCGCGTCTGTCGCATAGTCCAGGGCACTGCTGGAGTCATCCAGCAGCAGGAATTCCGGATTGGATGCGAATGCGCGTGACAGCAGGATCCTCTGGCGCTGACCGCCGGATACGTTCGTTCCGTTTGTTGTCAGTTCATGTTCCGTACGTTCTTCAAGCTGGTTGATGAATTCTGAAGCCTGTGCGCTGTCGATCGCATCTTCCATGGAATCGTCGCTTACTTCACGGCCGAAACGGATATTTTCGGCGATCGTATCAGAGAACAGGAAGTCATTCTGCATGACAAGACCAAACTGTCTTCTCAGGACAGAAGGCTCGATATTGCGGATATCCTTACCGTTCAGATAGATCGCACCGCTGTCAATGTCATAAAAATGCAGCAGAAGACTCATGACCGTTGTTTTGCCGGAACCTGTGGCACCGAGGATACCGAGTGATTCGCCCGGTCTGATCTTGAAGCTGATATGCTTCAGATTGTCCTTGACCTTCAGATAGGAGAAGGAAACATCCCGGAATTCGATCGCATACTGCGGATCACCGTCCGGATAATTTCCGGGCTTCCATGCTTTCTCTGATTCTGTCTGCAGCACTTCATCAATGCGGTTGGCACTTGCAATGCCTCTGGAGTACATGATGAACATACGGCTGATCGCCATCATACTGCGGGATATGATCGTAAAGTATGACATGAACGCGATGATGCGTCCTGTTTCGGAAAGTCCCTGGTTGACGCGGTACGCACCAAGCAGGATCACGCCTGTCAGACCCAGATTCAGGAACAGGTTCATTCCCGGGGAAATGATCGCCATGGTACGGTTGGCATAGATCTCCTGATCATGCTGGGCTTTGTTGACAGCGGCATACCTCTTCTTTTCGTTTTCCACTCTGCTGAGTGCCTTGATGACACGGATACCCTGCACGTTTTCGCGGACAACGCCTACCATCTTATCGCTGATCTGCTGTACTTTCGCAAACAGCGGCACGCCCTTGGTTGCGCGTACATAGACAAGAATGCAGATAAAAGGGATGACTGCCAATAATGCCAGGAACAGGAAGCTGTCCATCAGCAGCGTGATTGCCAGACCGCCGACAACGATGATCGGTGCCTTGATGCCCATTCTCTGCATCATGCCGAGCATTCTGTGCACATTATATGTATCGCTTGTCAGTCTTGTTTCCAGAGAAGGGATCGTAAACGCATCTGTTTTTTCACAGCTCAGATACAGTGTTTTCTCAAACAGGTCATGACGGATACTTCTGGTCGCACGTCTGGATACTTCCGCTGCAGACCGGTTAGCCCGGATATTGCACCACCATGCCAAAAGCGCGCATAAGATCATAATGCCGCCCCATTCCGCAATCAGAGCTGTGCTCTTCAGCGGAACGATGTCGTCGATAATCTTCGACAATATATATGGCAGCATCAGTTCCAGGACGGAACCGATCGATTTGATCAGCAGCCCGACAAACATCATGCCGCTGACCGGTTTCAGGTATTTCCAGATCATTTTCATGTTTGATGTACTCCTCAACCATCATAAGCATTTCGGTTGCATAACGCAATTATTATACAGTGATGATTTATTACAAGTATATATTGAACAGCCGTCATCTCAATGCTCAGACTGTCTGTCGGATGAACGCAGAATATGACATCGTCTGCAGTACTGTATTTGCACATCTTTCAGCGTATCGCTACAATAAATGCAAGATAATACGAGGCTTTTATGAAACATATCCGTTCGATCCTTCCTTCCGGAGACAGTGCTGTCCTGATCCGGCTGGAACAGACGATCAGTCCTGAAAACACGATTGAAATTTATAACCTGATGTCACAGATCAGGTCTGCCAGGATCATCGGCATTACCGACCTGATCCCT
This sequence comes from uncultured Erysipelotrichaceae bacterium, assembly GCA_946622165.1. GTDB lineage: Bacteria > Bacillota_I > Bacilli_A > Erysipelotrichales > Erysipelotrichaceae > Bulleidia. The sequence goes on along the minus strand of CAMOPG010000062.1, from coordinate 7,773 downwards.
GCATACTGTTCACTCATGGTCTGCTATGACCCTGCCCTGATCTCATGGCAGTCACTGCATGACCGTCTGAAGGAACTTTCTTCCGTACAGAGTGACAGCAGTACTGCAGTGCAGCGGCATATTACCATTCCCGCGGTATACGGCGGCATCTACGGTGAAGATCTGCATTCCGTATCGGAGCTGTGCGGTCTTTCAGAGGAAGAGATCATTGCCATCCATTCCGGTACCGACTATTTTGTTCACATGATCGGATTCCTTCCGGGATTTCCGTATCTGGGCGGGCTGGATGAACGGATCGCTGTCAGACGTCTGGATGAACCGCGGATCAGGATCCCTGCCGGATCGATCGGGATCGGCGGCAGTCAGACAGGCATCTATCCCCTGGATTCCCCGGGCGGCTGGAGACTGATCGCAAGAACACCTGTCAGGATCTATGATCCTGCCTCAAAAGATCCCGTACTGTTCAGACCGACGGACATCGTCCGTTTCAAACCTGTCACGGAAGCGGAATATCTGGAGCTGGAACAGGCTGCAGCACGGGGTGAGCAGGTATATACGATCACGGAAGGAGGCACATCATGGGTATCCGGATCATAAAAGGCGGAATGTTTACGACCGTACAGGACTCCGGAAGAACAGGTTACCAGGATCTTGGCTTCCATGTATGCGGAGCAGCGGACAGACGCTCCTTCCGCATTGCCAACCTGTTGCTGGACAATCCGGAAAATGAAGCAGTCCTGGAGTGCACGCTGATCGGTCCGACGATTGAATTTACTTCCGAAATGATCATAGCCATGGCAGGCGGTGATTTCCGTCCCATGATCAATGATGAACCTGTACCGATGTATCAGGCACTGTATGTCAGGAAGGGTGACATCCTGAAGCTCGGCAGTGCCCGCAGCGGCAGACTGTGCTACATTGCTTTTTCAAATTACCTGCAGATCCCGGTCGTCATGGGCAGCAGGTCAACCGATACCATCAGCGGGATCGGCGGTTTCAAGGGAAGAAAACTGGAGGACGGAGACTATATTGAAGAGCGCATCAAACGGCGCAAATACCTTCCATGGTTCCTTTCCAGGAAACTGGAACTGCATGAGTTTGAATCAGACAAAGCAGAGATCCGGGTCATCGCCGGTCCTCAGAACGACATGTTTGCGGAAGCAGGCATGCGCACATTCCTGAACAGTGAATATACCGTGACCGGTGATTTTGACCGGATGGGCGTCAGACTGGACGGACCGTTCATTGAGTCCCGTCAGGGAAGCGACATTATTTCCGACGGTATCCCGTTCGGTGCAGTCCAGGTACCGGGACACGGCAAACCGATCATCATGCTGTGCGACAGGCAGACGACCGGCGGCTATGCAAAGATCGCCTGTGTCATATCCGTGGATATTCCGAAGATCGCTCAGAGGAGGATCTCCGACAAAATACATTTCAGGCAGGTCTCTGTAGAGACTGCGCAGAAACTGATCCGTGAGGAGGAACGTGAGTTCCAGTCCATGCGCGATCAGATCCACCAGCCCTGCAAAGAAGTGCTGGACATCAGGCTGACCGCGAAGCGGATGAAACAGCTGTTTGAAGAGAATTGAGGTATTGAGATATGGAACTTGATCAGATCGAAAAGCTGGTAAAGCTTCTTGAAAATTCATCATTGAGTGAACTGACCATCAAAGACGGTGATTTCAAGATCAGTATGTCGCGCAATACTGCAGGTACTGCCGTGCAGACAGAGCCTGCAGTACAGAGACATGCAGACAAAGAAGACATGACCGTCAACATCACCAGTCCGATCGTCGGTACCTTTTATTCTGCTTCCGGACCTTTGATCCCTGCCTATGTCAGGACAGGCGACAAGGTACATGCCGGAGATACCGTATGCATCATTGAGGCAATGAAGATGATGAATGAAATACAGGCGGACTTTGACTGTGAGATCCTCGCAGTCCTTGTATCAAACGAACAGAAAGTGGAATACGGACAGCCGCTGTTCCGTGTCAGGAAGCTGTAACATGTCTGCCAGGCGCGTACTTGTCGCCGCCAGAGGCGAGATCGCTGTCAGGATCATCCGTGCCCTGAGGGACATGGGCATTACATCCGTGGCTGTTTACTCCAAAGAAGACGCCTCTGCCATGCATGTAAGACTTGCGGACTACCGTGTATGCATCGGTGAAGGAAGCGGCAGACATTCCTATATGAATGTATCCAATATTATTACGGCAGCTCTGAACTTCGGATGTGATGCCATCCATCCGGGATACGGATTTCTTTCTGAAAACGCAGACTTTGCGGAAACCTGCAGAAACAACGGACTGATCTTTATCGGACCGGAACCGGAAACGATACGCCGTATGGGAAACAAACAGGAGGCACGCTCTTTGATGAAAGCAGCGGGTGTGCCTGTTGTTCCGGGAAGTGATTCCCCTCTGCATGATGTACGGGAAGCCAGGAAAGCCGCAGAAGCGATCGGCTGGCCGGTGATGATCAAAGCGATCCTTGGAGGCGGCGGGAAAGGCATGCGGGAATGCCGCAGTCCGCAGCGTTTTGAACAGGACTTCAGTATGGCGCAGAGCGAAGCGGTCAATGCCTTCTCTGATGACGCCATGTATCTGGAAAAGCTGGTGGAAGATCCCCGCCATGTCGAAGTACAGATCCTCGCGGATCAGTTCGGGCATATCATCACGTTAGGCGACCGTGACTGTTCCGTGCAGCGGAACCATCAGAAGCTGATTGAAGAGTCACCAAGTCCGGCGATCAGCGATGAAACAAGAAAGCAGATGTACCATGATGCTGTAAATGCTGCGGCGGCCGCAAATTACACAGGTGCCGGCACCGTGGAATTCATTATTGACCGGGATGGTTCCTATTACTTCCTGGAAATGAATACCAGGATCCAGGTAGAACATGGCGTGACGGAAATGGAAACAGACACGGACATAGTCACAGAACAGATCTCGATCGCTTACGGAGAACCTCTTTCTCTCAAACAGGAAGATGTCATGATGCATGGACATACGATCGAATGCCGCATCAATGCCGAGATCCCTGAGAAGGGATTCATCCCCAGTCCGGGTACGATCAAAAGCCTGCATCTGCCTGGCGGAAACGGCGTGCGTGTTGACACGGCACTGTATACCGGATATACGGTACCTTCTGAATATGATTCCATGATCGCCAAGATCATCGTCCATGCCAAAGACAGGGAATCCGCCATCATGAAGATGCGCACAGCTCTGGATGAGACCGTCATATCCGGTGTTGATACCAACCTGGATCTCCAGTATAAGATCCTGCATTCCGATGCATTCTGCAGCGGAACGGCAGATACCGGTTTTGTAAATCAATTCGTCATGGGAGGTACCGTGCATGAAGATCGACTTTAACTGTGATATGGGAGAAAGCTTCGGTCCCTGGAATATGGGAAACGATACACAGATCGTGCCTTACATTACATCGATCAACGCAGCCTGCGGGTTTCATGCGTCTGACCCGATGGTCATGAACAGGACCGTCAGACTGGCCTGGGAAGCCGGTGTACAGATCGGTGCGCATCCCGGATTCCATGATCTGACAGGATTCGGGAGAAGACAGATCAGTACAACGCCGGAAGAAGCCTATACAGACACGCTCTATCAGATCGGTGCCCTGCATGCCTTTGTCAAAGCACACGGTATGACGCTCCAGCATGTCAAGCCGCACGGAGCGATCTATAACATGGCAGCCAAAGACAAAGCATTGGCTCAGGCCATCTGTCAGGCAGTCCGGGATTTTGATCCTTCTCTGATCGTTCTGGCACTGCCTGCAGGAGAACTGTACAAAACCGCACAGGAGATGGGACTCAGAGCTGCTGCCGAAGTATTTGCGGACCGCGCATACAATGAGGACGGCACACTGGTTTCCAGAAGCACGCAGGGATCCATGATCACGGACGCTGAAACAGCAGTCAGCAGAGTGGTCCGTATGGTCAAAGAAGGCAAGGTGACGGCAATTACCGGAAAGGATATCGATATCCGTGCTGATTCCGTATGCATCCACGGAGACGGAGCGCACGCTGTGGAATTCGCAAAGATGATACGGGAACGTCTGCTCAAAGAACAGATCGAGATCGTACCGCTGAACGAGATCGTATAACAAAAACAGTTCATGGTCATCCCATGAACTTTTTGTTTGCAGGCAATATTTAAGGTTCAATCATGAAACCAGTGTTTCTGAAGATACCTGCCGATTCCGTCTTCTTCCACAGGGTATTCCGTGATATCGTCTGCGGCAGCTTTGGTATCATCTGATCCGTTCTTCAGACAGACGCCCCAGCCTGCATGCTGCAGAAGCGGGATATCATTTTCCATATCACCGAAGGCGATCGTCTCTGCCATCGGAATATTGTACCGCTGCGCATATTTCTCCAGTGCCATGCCTTTGTTGACACGGGGATCGATAAATTCGACGGTCCCCGGGAATGTGCGGACTGCAGTCCATTTCTCAGACGGATGCGCACTGACAGCAGACAGTACCTGTTCCATCACCTCGGGCTTATATTGAACCTCGATCTTTCCTGTCGGTTTTCTGCTTAATTCATCCACTCCGCCGATCTCAACAATGGAATGATTGCGGGCGATCGAGCCTCTCATGAAATCATCCATGCGGAGTGCCCGTACCAGGTCATAGCCGTTTTCATATACGATCGCGTTCACATCAAGCGGTGCGATAAAAGACAGGATCTCACGGACTGTTTCTGCTTCGAGCAGATAGAAGTGTTCATATTCACCTGTTTCTTTATCCCAGAGGTCTCCGCCGTTCATGCCGATGGCAAAGTCAAACTCAAAGGGAAGCTCCCATTCCCTGTTCTTCTCTACTGTTCTGTGGTCCAGCGGTCTTCCGGACGCCACGCCGATCCTGACACCCTCCTGATGAAGACGGATCAATGCGGCTCTTGTGCCCGGATGCATCAGCTTACCCTTATTGACAAGGGTTCCGTCAATATCTGCCGCGAATATTCTGATATTTTTGATCATACTTCTTCCTGTTCTGCCTTTCTGAAATCAACAGGTGTCATGCCGTACTCCCTGTGAAACATTTCCGTAAAATAACTGGCTGATGAGAACCCGCACTGACCGGCGATCTCCGTCACTGTCATGTCTGTTTCTTTGAGCATCTTTGTGGAATTGTTCAGACGGCAGGACAGCAGGAAGCGGACCGGGGACTGGTGTATGAGCGTGTTGAAAATGTTATTGCACGTGCTGGCAGACACATTGCCTGACTCAGCGATCTGTTTCAGCGTGATCCTGTTCTGGTAATTCTCCTGAATATAGCCGATCATCCGCTTCAGTGATGTCATGTGATGGCTTTCAGGTACCTTTTTGATCTCATCGGTCGAGCGGTGTTCATACAGCAGCTTCCAGATGGCAAATATACTGCTCTGGATCGTCAGCGGAAGTGTATCCGCATCTGCGCGATCCTGCTCATAGATGTGCAGGATCATATCCAGGATCTCTTTCTGCCAGGGAATGTTATGGGACAGATGTACAAACGCCATTGCCGGATCGTTGATCACGGGCAGCACGAATGTCTGTTCAATGTATTCATTTGCGCACAGCAGGATCGGATGGATCCTGACACAGATAAAGTCACGTTCCGAAGAACGACCTGTGTGGATCTGTCTTGCGTTGACAAAATATCCGTCACCGGCATGGATCGTGTATTGTCTTCCTGCCGCTTCCAGTTCGGATGTTCCTTTGACAACATATGTCAGTTCCACATCCTGATGCCAGTGCGGGATGCCCTGGACAACATGATGCCCGGAATAACGGCTCTGGAATGTTACATAATACGGAACTTCCTCATGCTGGTAATGGATCTGTTCTGACTCCTTTGTGAGGACATTGTCGGTAATATATGTGCCTGTTCTCTTCTTCATAGTGCCATTATATGAGATATTTATGGAAATGTCGCAAAAAAGCATTTATTTAACATAATAAACGGAATATTGTTATATTCTCCGATTGTTAATTGATAGTTTTTTCGTATCCCGGAGACTATTCTTTATATATAGTTATCTTTCGCCCTCGGAAAATTGTTTCCAAAAGGAAAAGGGTCTGCAGACTGCAGATCCTTTTCTGAGCTCATAATATGATCCTTTTTCCTGTACGGTCTGATTCATACACCGCTTCCAGGATCGCGGCATACTCTTCAGCGCTGTCAATGGATACGCCGGAATTGCTGAGATCGTCTTTTCCGATGATGTCATTCGGCAGATCCCGTACGATCATTTCAACAAAATAACGGATATGTCTGGTCGGTCTGACCGGAAGTTCATCCCCGCTCAGTTCCTGTGTTCCATCCTTTGTATAAACGAACAGTTTTTCTGTTTCCGAGCCGTCTTTGTTCCGTTCGGTCCTTGCCCAGCCCTTTGTTCCATAAACGATCGTATGCGCACTGTCTCCGCCGCTGCACCATGAAGCAGTCAGTACTGCCGCGTTTCCTGACGCATACTGCATGACCACCTGTCCCTGGTCTTCCATACCGCTGTCTTTAGCTCCGTCTGTGATATGCTGCAGGGATGCGGTCAGGGAAACGGGCTTGCCGAAGAGATAATGGATGACATGCAGGCCATGTCCTCCGATATCGGCCATGATTCCGCCCAGAGCTGTCTCTTTGTTCCATACAGGCGGATGACCCGGTACGACTGCACGGTCCACAGCGATACGCACATCCGCTCCATAGATATCACCCAGTACGCCTTCACGGATCAGGTCACGCAGACCGATCGTCCCGTTGCGTACAAATGGATCAGACATATAGAATTTCACGCCTGCCCTGCGTACAGCTTCCGCCATCTCTTCTGCGTCTGCTTTATTGACTGCCAGAGGCTTTTCCAGGAAGATATGCTTTCCGGCATCAGCAGCTTTGATCACCAGTTCCTTCTTATATACATTCGGGGCTGTGATCACCACAGCATCTGTCATTTCCAGTACTTCTTCCGGTGTCTGAACACAGATGATCTTTCCTTCTTCAGCGGTCTTCGCTGCTTTCTGAGGATCATCTGACCAGATTGCCGCAGATACTGATTCCGGAAAACTGTTGACAAGGTCGATAAACTTCAGTGTATGTCCTCTTGTTCCGAGGAAGCCGATTCTGATCTTTTCCATCTGCTTATACCTCCAGCATTGTCATATTTGCGGCAAGCGGTGCCTGTGCTGCAGATATGTGTTCTGTATCAGGCATCCCCTGCTCATTCAGTTCAAAACAAACGATATCCCCGGACTCCTGGTTCATGCAGAAGAGTCTGTTTCCGTCGAGATACAGTCCTCTCGGTCCTTTTCCCATACAGGACAGCCTGCCTGCTTCTTCCATCCTGCCTGTTCCGTCAGTACGGATCACAACGATCTCATCTGTATGACGCAGTGCTGCATACAGCATTGTTCCCTGTTCATTCAGGACAAGGTCTGATGCATTCGGTCTGCTGTATGATTCGTCTCCGATCACCAATGACTGTACCTGTTCGAGTGAACCTGTCTCTGCATCAAAGCGGTAACTGCAGATTCCGGGCCAGTTCTCATTGTTTTCAAATACGATATCTGTTTCCGGATGGAATACAGTATATCTCGGGGCGGTATTGAACGCTGTATCTGTCTTCTGCAGTTCGATCAGTTTCCCGGATCCTGTATCCACATGGAATGTAATGATCCTGTCCATGCCTTTGTCACATGTGATGAATATTCTGCCCTGCGGATCTGCCATGACATTGTGCAGGTGCGGGAAGCGGACTTTACCGTC
>CAMOPG010000061.1:0-13277 GCA_946622165.1 uncultured Erysipelotrichaceae bacterium | reverse complement strand
GTAAGAGAGGGCAGATGATCCTTATGGCTTATTCGCTCAGATAATGATCAAAGATCCAGCGCCCGAAACCGTCTTCTGATGCACGGTATTCGGTCACTGCATCCGCGATGGCTTTGTTCTCCGGCATGCCGTTGCACAGGCATACGGAGTATCCTGCCATTTTCATCATTTCCAGGTCGTTCTCAGCATCACCGAATGCCATGACATCTTCCAGTGAAATACCGTTGTCTCTGCAGTATTCGGCAACGGCGGTGCCTTTGTTGTTTCTCCTGTCCTGGAATTCAATCAGGTTGACTGCTGTTTTGAAGCAGAAGTATGTATCATTCTCAAGTGTTCTGGCAAAGGGCTCAACAACTTCCTTCATCTGTTCTTCCGTTTCCGTACGGAAGAGGATCTTGCCGACAGGCTTTTCCCAGAATTCAGAAACATCTTTGGCGATCCGTGCTTCATTGCGGTTGCGCTTGGCGGATGCACGCACCAGGTCGTCATCCCATCTTGCCAGCATATAGCCGTCACCATAGATGAAGGGATTGCAATTGGTAACTTCCATCTTTGTGATGATCTCTTTGATATCATCCGGCTGAAGGGGATTGAGGCTTTTGGTAATGCCTGTATGCGCGTCATACACTTCGCCGCCGTTCAGTCCAATGAGGAAATCAAACTCAAAGCCCAGTCCCCATTCCTTTGCGTGTTCTGTCAGACGCTGCCAGAGCGGTCTGCCTGAAGCGATTCCCAGCAGCACGCCGCGCTCATGCAGTGCCTGGAAAGCCCTGCGGTTGATGTCGCCGAACTGATCGGGACGTTCCCTCAGGGTACGGTCAATATCTGCTACTACGATCTTATAGTCTTTTCTCATAAATTTTCTCCGAAATGATGATACAGGATATGAATCGTTCAGACTATCGTAATCTGCCGAAATTCTATCGAAATCTGCAGAAATGTCATAAATGTGGTATGATGTCTGTCATGAAAAAACATTTGGCAATGATGATGAGCCTGCTGCTGCTTGCAGGCTGTGCAGGAAAAACTGCAGCGAAACAGGAAGAAACAGAAGAAGGTCTGACAGCAGATAAACATGCTGTGATCACTGTACAGGATTACGGAGACATCTATATCGAACTTGACAGGGATGCGGCTCCGATCACCGTGGACAATTTTGTCCAGCTGACGGAAGAAGGTTTCTATGACGGACTGACATTCCACAGGATCATGGACGGATTCATTCTTCAGGGTGGAGATCCGGAAGGAAACGGCTTCGGAGGATCTGATGCAACGATCATCGGTGAGTTCTCTTCCAACGGCTACGACAATCCGCTCAAGCATACCGCGGGAGTACTTTCCATGGCACGTGCAACGGACCCGGACAGCGGAAGCTCCCAGTTCTTTATCCTGCTGAGCGACCAGCCGCATCTTGACGGCAATTACGCGGCATTCGGATGGGTGGCAGATGACAACAGCATGAAAGTATGCCGTAAGATCGCTGCTGACTCCAAGCCCCTGGATAACAACGGAACCATTGCGCCGGAAGACCAGCCGGTGATCACTTCGATCAAAATGCTCGATGACTGACCATTGATGTCAGTCATTTTTCATGATTCAAAATGTGATAATATTGTTCTGTACGGAGATGCGTTATGGCAACATTGCAATCATTATTTGAAAAAGAGAAAGAATCCTTTCTGAATACACTGAAAACACAGTCAGACACTGCTTCCATGATCAAAGCAGCTGATTCCGCGCTCAGCAGGATCCTGTTCAAATACAACGAACAGGAGGAAAGCGAACGCGTCAAGGCATCCGCCTACAGTATCCTTTCCACTGTCAGGACATCGCTGAACCTGATCGACAGCTTTGGTGAAACAAAGGTATACAGCAGGGAGGAATACAGAAAGCAGGAAAAGAAAACAGCGCACAGTCCGCTGTTCTGGGTACTGCTTGGCGTAGGATGCGCGTGTGCCGTCGGTGCGTTTGTACTGCTGCTGTTTTCGGTAAGAGCGGTATCCATGGTCATCAATCTGCCGGTATTTCTGATCCTGCTGGCTGCAGGCATGGTCTGTCTGTTCTTAAGCGGAATAAATTTCCATGCACAGGGAAAGCAGAAACAGACCGAGATCCAGACCGAGACGATCGCTGATGCGGATAAGATCTACAGGCATCTGCTGGGCGTCCTGATCACGGCAGACCATCTGCTGGCTGATGTCAGAACAGAGGAAATGATCGACGCCCGTCATGAACTGGAAAAGGACAAGGACGGCATGAATCAGAAAGAACTGGCACTGCTGTCGCAGCTGCTGGAAGATGCCTATACGGATAAGAACAGTGATCTGGCCATGGAGACCATTTCACATATCAAGTATTACCTGCATAACCGCAGGATCGAGACTGTCGACTATTCCAAAGAAGACCATGCCTGGTTTGATATTCTTCCCGGAGAGGGCGGTACGCTCAGACCGGCACTTGTCATGGACAATGCACTGCTGAAAAAAGGACTGGCAGCCGGAGGCAGACTATGAACCGCTATTATGGATTTGATCTGGGTGATGCCGAGAGCGCTGTCACAAGACTGGACAGACATGACCAGCTCGTTCCGGAAGTCCTCAGCATCCGTGAAATGAAGAGCTTTGTAACAGCCTATGCGCTCCTGAAGAACGGCGATCTGCTGATCGGAGAAGGTGCGTGCTATGATCCGGATGCTGTAACAAGGAAGCTGCGCTTCAAAAGCAGATTCCTGAACGATGCGTCATCCGCAAAAGACATCAAGAGCTTCGCTTCCGGCGTGCTTGGTGAGCTTTATCTGAACGGAGACCTGATCAAAGGTGATGACTGCAGTTTTTATATCGGCTGTCCTGCCGGATGGGATAAGGCGGCCAGAGAAGCGTACCGTGAGATCTTTGAACGCACCGGTTATCCGCCGGCCAAGATCATCTCCGAATCCAGAGCTGCGCTTGTATCAGCATGTCAGTCCAAGCACCTGCAGGTCGGATATGACATCCTTTCAAGACCAGTGCTGGTCGTTGATATCGGTTCTTCCACGACAGATTTTGCCTATATCATGGGCGGCAAGGAAGTTGAACTGAAAACAGGCGGTGAGGTATATCTGGGCGGCGGCATCATGGATGAGATCCTGCTGGAGGAATCCGTAAACGCCGCAAACGATCCGAAAAAGATCCGGAAGATCTTCAGTGAGAGCGAAGCCTGGAAGAGCTATTGTGAATTTGCCTGCAGAAGACTGAAGGAAAAGTATTTCTCTGATGAAGAATACTGGAAGAAGAATGACTGTCAGCAGACCGTTACGATCCGTTATACAAGACTTCCTGTCAGACTGACGCTCAGGCTGAATGAAAAGATCGCTGACAGGATGCTGAACAAAGGCGTGGAACGTCTCAACGGCAAGTCATTCAAAGAAGTCTTTATGGAAAGCCTTTATCAGGCAAAAGAAGGCATTACGGAAAAACAGCCGGAACTGATCTTCCTGACAGGCGGCGTATCAAAGATGCCTGCGGTCAGGAAATGGTGTCAGGAGGTATTTGAGGATGCTGTGATCATCAGCGGAAGCGAACCGGAATTCTCAGTCGCGAAGGGACTGGCATACTGCGGCAGGATCGATGATGAGCTGAAGGAATTCAAGGCAGAGATCGAGCGCCTGAAGGAAAGCAGCACGGTCGAGAATATCGTCATGAACAATATCCTGACGCTTTACAGGAATGCCGTAGATACATTCGTTGACCCGATCCTGGAGAATGTCGCGCTGCCGGTGATCGAACGCTGGAGACGCGGAGAGATCGAGAAGCTTGATATGATCGACGGAGAACTGCAGAAGGAGATCGATGTCTATCTGCATACGGAAGAGGCGAGAAAGCTTCTGATGAAGCCTGTCGCATCATGGCTGAAGACAGTTTCCTATGCGCTGGAAGAATATACGATGCCGATCTGCGTCAAGCACAACGTACCGTATTCCGCACTGAGTCTGAACTCCTATTTGTCGATGTCCGACATCGACTTCAAGGTCGATACAAAAGACCTGTTTGCGGTCGATGAGATCACCTGGATGATCGACACGATCGTATCCCTGCTGATCGGTCTGCTGTGCGGAGGCAGCGGTCTGGCGCTGATCGCCAACGGACTGCCCGGGATCTTTGCCGGAGCGATCATTTCACTGCTGATCCTGGCATTAGGCAAGGATAAGATGCAGGAAGCGATCCTGGCTTCGAAGATCCCTGTTCCGGTCAGAAAGCTGATCCCGAAGTCATACTTTGAAGTGCGCATGTACAGGATCTCTCAGGAAGTCCGCGATAATATTTACGCGAAGCTTGAAAAAGAAAAGAACGAAGAGATCACGGAACGCATCGTGCGTGAGATCTCCGAGCAGATCGAGACATGTCTGACAAAGATGGCAGAAGTCGTTGAGATCCCGCTGGGAGACAAGAATCTGTATCAGTGAGCGCATATGATCAGGAGAACGGAAAACAAAGACCTGGAAGCCGTATACGGACTGATGTGTGAACTGGAGCGCACAGAGCTGGATAAAGCAAAGTTCAGCGGGATATTTGAACGTCAATTATGTTCCGAGCAATGGATCAGCTATGTATATGAGCAGGATAACACTGTTATCGGCTTTATCAACATGCGGATCGAGCAGCAGCTCCATCATGCAGATACGGTTGCCGAGATCCTGGAGTTCTGTGTTTCGGAGAAATACAGGAATCAGGGCATCGGAACACAGCTGTTTCAGAAGGCAAAGGAGACTGCCCGTCAGCATCACGCTGTCAGGCTGGAGCTCTCTACATCAACATGGCGCATAGATGCCCAGCGGTTCTACGAACGCCAGGGCATGGACAAGAGCCATTTCAACCTGACATATGATTATTGAACTGTAAAACGGATGGGGATGCCCATCCGTTTTGATCATGTGCCGTATGCGTTCTGTATGCGTTCCATTTCCTTCCAGGTGACCGGAAGGGCATAACTGTGTGCCGGAGCGTCCAGCGGGATCAGCAGCTCGCTGTCTTCGATCTCTCTGATGGAAGGATCCTCCAGTCCGGAGAGATAAAGCGCTTTGAACTGGAATCTTGTATAGTCGTCGTAATAGAGATACCAGCCGGGACCTTCCAGATCCTTCATGATCATCGGTCCTTCACTCTGATGTCCGGTAACAGGTCCTGATACTGTCTGCCAGTCATTCCATGATGTATCGGAGAAACCGAAGAAGAGCTGTGAATGTTCTTCCATCGGTTCACGTTCATCCTTGGCACAGATGAGCCATTGATGCCCGTCTTTGACGACTGTTCCGTCAATGACAGGGTGATCAGTCAGTTCCAGCTTCTGCGGATATGAGAAGGCGTTTAGATCGGATGATGTATTGAAGAACATACTGCCGTCCTTAACGGAAGACCACAATATGACGTATCTGCCGATCGTATGATCCCAGAAGATCTCCGGAGCCCACGCCTGTTCTTCCGACAGCTTTGCGTCTTCGGTGGAAGCGTTGACCTTCAGGAGACGCTCGTTCTCAAACGTGATGAGATCAGGTGAGTCAAATACATAGATGGAATCCGTATCATAGCCCTGGGTAGCGGTGACGCCGAATGTTCCGTCAGGCTTGCGGAACAGAGCGGGGTCTCTTAAACGCTTCGTTCCTGATTCTGCCGACAGGACAGCTTTGTCTTCATAAAGCTTGAACCAGTATTTGCAGTCAAAGGTATATGCAAGCTTCATGCGCTCGGCTTCATCACCTTTTTCACTGAAATAGCTGATGATATATCCGCTCCACGGATCCAGCAGCAGTCTCTCCAGTTCATATGTACCTGTACTGTCTCTGGCGGACAGAACGATCTGTTCATATTCATCGGAAGATTCCGTTTTGTGCAGACAGCCGTCAATGATCTTTGCATCTCCTGATACAACGGACCATTCATAACCCTTCGGCAGTTCATCGCCGTCATTCAGGAAGTAATCCAGTTCTTCATTGATATATGTGCTGTCACCGTTTCCCGGAAGGACCGGTTCTTCGGAAGGTTCGCTTCCGTGTGTATTGACAGGCCGGGAAGCACATCCCGTCAGGATCAGCAGTGACAGGGCAAGACAAGTTTTTCTCATGACTGCATTTTACAAAAAAGAAAAAGCACCATCAAGCAAACTTCGGAAAAAGGCGGTGTTTCCTCTTTTATCGGACTGTCTCATTGAAGGCTTCCATCAGGTACGGAATGTGATAATCTGATATCAGGGTCAGGAGAAATATCCTGTGATACAGAGGTGGGAAATGACAAAACAGACTGAACGTATTGCCGCAATGGAACAGCGTCTTGATGCATGCCAGGACGCTGCAGACAAGATGCTTGATGCACTGTATATTTACGAAACAGCGTTTGCGGATCTTCAGAAGCTTGCAAGGTATTATGAAGGCAGACAATGGATGAAGGACTTCGAAGATGATGAAAACGGCAAGCTGCCGCAGGATCTGAAACGCGGAGTGCTCTCCGAAGATGCTGTGTATGATCTGCTCAGTGACAGCAGGGAGATCTCTGCGAGAATGCTGAAGATCGTCGAAAAAATGATGGGAACGATCCTCTGACAAGCGTCAGGCGGGCATCAAAAAACTGCAGATCATTCTGCAGTTTTAAGCTGAATTATCCGAGTTTCCAGCCGATCTCTTTCTCGACTCTGTCAAAGTATGCTTTCTGAAGCTTATGGAACAGATCGCGGTCTTTCATGCCGACCGGTTTTCCGTCCAGTGTATCAGCTGCAGCAGTGACTTTCGTTGTACTGCAGACGATCACTTCATCGGCGTTCCATACTTCATCCATTGTGACATCACGCATTTCCGTCGGAACGCCAAGCTGCTCAGCGATCTCAAACAGATGCTTTCTGGAAATGCTTGGCAGGATGAGTTCATTCAGTCTGGGACCGATCAGAACGCCGTCCTTCAGCAGCAGCAGGGAGGAGTGCGCACATTCTGTGAGCTGGTTTCCTCTATGCAGCACTGCTTCTCCGCAGCCTGCTTCTTTGGCACGCTGTGACGCAACGACATTGGGGATCAGGTTCAGCGTCTTGATGTTGCAGTGATAGAATCTGGTATCCTCCCAGGTGATCAGCTTCATCGGAATGCTGTAGTCCATGGGTTTGGCTTCCGTAATGGTGATCAGCAGGGTAGGCTGATTGGAAGGATCAGGGTAAACGTGATTGCGCTTGCTGTTGGAACGGGAAGACTGCCAGTAAATGACAACTGCTCCGTCTGTTTCTGCTGCGTCAACGCATTTCTGGATCTCAGCTGTCAGTTCCTCTCTTGTCAGCGGGAAATCGATCTCCAGCATTCTGCAGGAGTTATAGAAGCGGTCAAGATGGTCATTCATTGCAAAAAGATGGTGGTTATAGGCAAACGTAACGTCATAGACGCCGTCTCCGAAGTACAGTGCACGGTCCTGCATCGGGATCTTCATTTCATTCAGCAGTCCCATTTCACCGTTGTAATAGCCGATTTCTTTCATGGCAGAATTCTCCTTTGGTCCATTATAATCCAAACGATGATATTTGATGCAGTTTCATGTATGATTTAAGTGAGGTGATGATATGACAAAAGGTGCAATTTTCGACATGGACGGTCTCCTGTTTGATACCGAACAGGTCTTTCAGAAAAACTGGCAGAAGATAGCGGATGAGATGGGGGTTGTGCTTGATCCGGAATTCCGCAGCACGATCTGCGGAACAAACGGAGCTCTGATGAATTCCATTATCGAACGTTTCTACCACGTTGAAGACGGGCAGCCGATCCAGGAAGCTGTATACAGAATGGTGCATGAAGACCTGGAGAAAGAAGTGCCCGAGAAACCCGGGCTGAGAGAGATCCTGAAGTTCTTCCGTGATCACGGATACCGTATTGCGGTAGCATCGTCCAGCACAAAAGAACAGATCAGGCATAATCTGGATTCAGCAGGCGTTGCAGAATACTTTGACGCTCTTGTATCCGGCAAAGAGGTTGCGCACGGGAAACCGGCTCCTGATGTATTCCTGAAAGCAGCAGCTGATATCGGCTGTGCTCCGGAAGACTGCTATGTGTTTGAGGACGCGTTCAACGGCGTGAAGGCAGGACATGCGGCAGGATCCAAGGTCATCATGATCCCTGACATGCTGCAGCCTACAGATGAGATCAGGGCGCTGACAGCTCATGTCTGCTCCAGTCTGCTGGAAGCAGCTGAAGTACTTGCAAAAGAGATCTGACAGTATGGGAAACCATACTGTTTTTTGTTGGGTTAGCGGTCATTTCTGCGTTTTCACACACTGTTCGGGCTTTCAGGAACACTTGAATAAATGTCTGATTTTAAAGTGAAAATCATGATTTCATCAATTGACAGCGCTTACATAAGTTCTATACTAAAAATAGATATAAAGGTTTGTAACTCAGGACTTCTTGGGGCTTATCCTTGACATACTGCTTTTTATCAGTGTGCGGGTGTGTTCTGGAAGTTTTATTTTAGAGAGCGGTTATGAAAGTTATAAAAAACATCAATAATAATATTGCACACTGTGTCGATTCAAAAGGCAGGGAAGTCATTGCGTTCGGAAAAGGCATTGGTTTTTATAAAGCCGGAGAAGACATACCGCTGAGCAGGATCAACCGTACTTTTTACAATATCAAGGATACGGATTACGGTGTCCTGCGCACCATACCGACTGTCATCATCAATACTGCGATCTACATCATTGACTATGTCTCGAATGAACTGTCATTGGATTTTCCTTCTTCCTCTGCGATCACGCTCGCTGACCATCTGCAGTTTGCCATTCAGCGAAAGGATTCCAATATCTATCTGGAACTTCCGCTTCTGCAGGATATCGGCCAGCTGTACCCGGATGAAATGAGAGCGGCGGAAGAAGCACTTCATATCATTGAACGCATGACCGGTGTCAAGCTCCCAAGGATGGAGGCAGGAACGCTGGCAATGCACTTTGTCACAGACCGGATCAATCCGAGGACAACGGCATATCCGGATACTGCTGCTATTACGGAGCACTGCACGGAAATGATCGAGCAGGACTTCCGCATCACGATCGACCGGAACAGCTTCAATTACAGCCGCTTCGCTTCACATCTGGATTATCTGATCAGAAGACTGAGTTCCCATGAGCAGATCGAAAGCCGGAACACGGCTCTGTACGAAGAACTGAAGGATCATTATCCGGATTCCCAGGAATGTGTGAAGAAGATCTGTGCGTATCTGACAGAACAGCTGTCGCAGCCTGTCAACAATGAAGAAGCCCTGTATCTGGTAATCCACATCAACAGACTGCTTTCAAGAATATAAGCAGAGGTGGCATTATGATCCAATTAGGCGTTTCACTTTATCCTGAACAGGAAACCGCAGAACAGATCGACGCATATCTGACGCTTGCGCGCAGATACGGGTTTACCCGTGTCTTCACCAGTCTGTTCTCTGTACCGGGAACTGTTGAGGAAGTCCTTTCGTATTTCAAAGGACTCACAAAGATCGCGCATCAGCACGGCATGCTGGTGTACGGAGACTGCAACGCACGCTTTTTCAATCAGGTCGGCGCAAAGCCGGACGACCTGTCTGTATTCAAAGAGATAGGTCTCGATGTGCTCAGGCTGGATCTGATGTTCAACGATGAAAGGGATGTGCAGATCGTCAACAATGATGCAGGTCTGGCAACCCAGCTCAATGCCAGCCTGATCCCGGCGGTCAGACGCGTGCTTGAACTGGGCGGAAACCCGGACAGGATCATCGGTTCCTATAATTTCTATCCGATGAGAAATACCGGCGCTGACAGTGAAAGCGTTTATGAAGCGAACAGATTTTTTCACAGCGGAGGCATGAAGACTCAGATCTTCATCTCCTCCAATGTCAAAGGAGCGCACGGTCCGTGGCCTGTGAGTGACGGCCTGCCGACGATCGAGGCAGACAGGGATTTGCCGGTCAGCCTGCAGTTACGTCATATGCTTGCCTTAGGATGCGATGAAGTGCTGTTCGGCAATGCGTTTGCTTCGGAAGAAGAATTCCGTCAGATCGCCGATGCGATGAAAGAGATCTATGTCTATGCGGAAGACCGTCCGTTCTATTTTGAAGGGATCCGCGACCAGATCCCGATCGGTGATATTGAGCGCATACCGCTGACGATCAGGCTTGCGGAAGGCGTAACGGATACAGAAAAAGAGATCCTGTTCACATTCAACAAGCACAATGTCAGTGAATATATCCATACGATCATCCGTTCCCGCTGGGGCAGATTTGATTATCGTTTTACTCCTGTACCGCCAAGAACCTGCGAAAAGGAATTCTTCGGTCCGGGTGATGTCGTGATCCTGAATGACCGGGCAACGCGCTATAAGGGTGAGGTCTTCATCGTCAAGACGCAGATCAGAAATGACGGCATGCAGAATTACGTGGGAAGGATCGCTGATGAAGAGATGTTCCTGCTGGAATGGCTGAAATACGGAATGAACTTCGGGTTCATTGAATAATGGTCCTAATATCCTGAAAGAAGGATATCAGAATAAAAAACATAATTTATAGAAGGGGGTAATTATGGAAGGCAAAAAAGACTTCGGGCAGCTAGCGTCTTCGATCGTCAGCTCAGTCGGCGGAAAAGACAATATTGCCCACGCAGCTCACTGTATGACACGGCTTCGTATTACACCGAAAGATGCCAGCCTGGTAGATCTTGCTGAGATCAAAAAGCTGGGCGTCATCGGCGCCCAGATGGTCGGTGATCAGGTCCAGGTCATCATCGGCAACGACATCAATGAAGTTTATGATGCGTTTGTCAATGTGACCGGAGTTGAACGGACCGCTGCCATCGATGAAAACCTCGACGCAGATCTGGCTCCCAAGAAAAAGTCCATTAAGGACATCCTCGGAGCGATCTTCCCGGCAATCGTTTCATGCGTATTCCCGATCCTGCCGGCACTGCTGGCCTGCGGTATGCTGCAGGCTGTCGTCATGCTGCTGGTCAACCTGCATGTCATGGCTCCGGATTCACCGACCGTACAGACATTCACATGGGTCTATAACGTTGCATTCTGGTTCCTGCCTGTCTTTATCGGTTATGCCGCAGCCAAACGATTCCATGTCAAGACTCCCATGGGCATGCTCATGGGTGCGATCCTGATCCATCCTGTATTCCTGGAAGCAGTCAAAGCCGGTACAGGCGCAACGATCCCGAATCCGGGCGGCCCGCCTACGATCATTCCGGGTACCGGAAACGCCGGCTTCCTGTTCGGTCTGCCGATCTATCCTGCTGACTACACAAGTACGATCATTCCGGTCATCCTCTGTGTATTTGTCATGGGATATATCGAGAAGTACCTCAATAAGTTCATTCCCAAGCAGGTGCGCTTTGTATTTGTGCCGCTGCTTGAGATCCTCATCATGGTTCCGCTGGGACTCCTTGTTCTGGCACCGCTTGGCCACAGACTGTCATCACTGTTCGCCGGTTTCCTGATCGCCTTGTATAATGCGATCGGTCCGGTTGCCATCTGTCTGTTCGCTGCATTCTATCCGTTCATTGTCATTACCGGCATGCACTTCAATCTGATGGCAGTCGCAATGGCTATGGGCCAGCGCATGGGAAAGAACCCGCTGACGCAGCCTGCCGGATTCATTATGCAGTTTACACAGGCTGCCGCATGCCTGGCTGTCGGTATCAAAGCCAAGAATCCTGACCGCAGATCACTGGCATTCTCCAGTGCATTCTCGGATATTGTTCCGGGTATCTCCGAACCTGGTCTGTACGGCATCACATTCAAGTATAAGACACCTCTGTATGCCGCTATGATCGGCGCCGGTATCGGCGGTTTCATCTCTGCTCTGATGAATGTCGGCTCCTATGCCGGCGGTCCTCCGAACCTGTTCACATTCCCGATGTTTATCAACCCGGCAACAGGCGACATCAAGGATCTCAGAGGCATCATCATCTGCTGCATTCTCTCTTTCGTCATCACATTTGTGCTGACAATGATCTTCTATAAAGATGAAGATGCAGACAAGATCGACGCCCAGGGGTAACCTATGAGCGGATTTCCTGAGAACTTCCTGTGGGGCGGAGCTACCTCCGCCGCCCAGGTGGAAGGGGGAAGATGTGAAGACGGAAAAGGACTTTCACATCTGGATTACGTTTATTACCGCGGACCGAAGTCACCATGCAACTTCATGGTGATGGACGATGTCAAAAAAGCAAGAGAACAGGAAGCAACCCTGAATTTCCCGAACCGCAGAGGAATCGACTTTTACCACAGGTACAAAGAAGACATCGCTCTGATGGCGGAAATGGGATTCAAGGTATACAGAATGTCAGTTTCCTGGACCAGACTGTTCCCGACAGGAACGGAAGAGACACCGGATGAGGAAGGCGTACAGTTCTACCATAATGTTTTCCGGGAGCTGCATAAATACGGGATCGAACCGCTTGTTACAATGATCCACTATGAAATGCCGATGGGCTTTGCTGAAGAGTTTGACGGCTGGCTTTCACCGAAGATCATTCCTTACTGTGTCAGATATCTGAAATTCCTGATCGATGAATACAAGGATGAAGTCACATATTGGCTGACATTCAACGAGATCAATATGGTGACAGCCGTGCCATGGCTTGGCGGCGGCATCATTCTTGACAGAAACATCCGGATACCGCAGGGCTTCCGTCCGTTCGCACCGATGACGGATGAGTTTGGAAAGGTATGGAACCATACTTCTCATCAGGCACTGCATCATCAGTTTATTGCCAGTGCGATCGTCGTGAAATATGCGCACGATACTGCACCGCAGTGCAAAGTCGGAAACATGTTCAACCTGCATCATCTGTATCCGGAAACACCATCTCCTCAGGATGCTTACAGAGCGCATGAGGAAACAGAATACAACATGTTCTTCTGCGATGTCATGGCCAGAGGATACTATCCTGAATGGATCCTGGCGTACTACCGCAGGAACAATATCGAGATCGACTGGTATGAAAACTATGAACAGATCCTGATGGATGGAAAGGTGGACTTCATATCACTGAGCTACTATCTCTCATCGATCGTTACGGCTGACCCGAAGCGTCAGGAGCGGATCGGTTCATTCATCCGCAGGATGAATAATCCGTATCTTGAAACGAGTGATTTCGGCTGGCAGATCGACCCGACAGCACTGCGTATTTCACTGAACGAACTGAGAGACAGATTCCATCTGCCGATCTTCATTGCTGAGAACGGACTTGGTGCGTTTGAAACACTGGGTGAAGACAAAACAGTGCATGATGGGTACCGCATTGATTATCTGAGA
>CAMOPG010000060.1:0-13319 GCA_946622165.1 uncultured Erysipelotrichaceae bacterium | reverse complement strand
AGAAAACGATATGAATGTACGGGAAATAATTATGTTATGATAGTCGCGTGAGGGAGTAATCGGCGTTTTACGCAGACAGATCGTCATCACGGAGAATACCCGGTTTGTCTTGAAATGATGAGACTCATGGTGGTTTTTGCCGGTGCATGAGTTCCTTGGTGAAATAACAGGAGATACTATGCAGCCGAGCCAGCTGCGTTTTTATTCAGGAGGAAAAGAAATGGGTTTAGATTGGGGTATGATACTGGGCGGCTTCGGCCTGTTTATGTTCGGAATCAAATTCATGGGGGACGGTTTGAAAGCTGTTGCGGGAGATCAACTGCGTGACTATATCAATCGTTTCACAGCCAATAAGATTTCTGCACTGCTGATCGGTATTGTGATCACGATCATTCTGCAGTCTTCATCAGCTACTTCAGCGATCTCGATCGGTCTTGTCCGCGCAGGACTGATGACATTGGAACAGGCTTCGGGAATCATCCTCGGTGCTGCGATCGGTACAACGGTCACATCGTTCCTGATCTCGTTGAGCATAGAAAAATATGCAATGTATATCGCGTTCGCCGGTGCGATGCTGATATGTTTCTCAAAGAAGCATAAGATCATTCTTTCCGGCAACGTCGTGCTGGGATTTGCGCTGATCTTCATGGGCATGGCATTTATGGGTGATGCGCTTGCAGCACTGAAGGCAATGCCGGCATTTGAAAGCTTTGCACTCAAAATGAGCAATAATCCGATCGCGGCACTGCTGACAGGTATCGGCCTGACAGCAGCCGTACAGTCTTCCGCCGCAACGATCGGTGTTGCCCAGAAACTGTACCAGGCAGGAGCAATCACATTCTCTGCAGCACTGCCGTTTATGTTCGGTGCCAATGTAGGTACTACAATGACAGGTATCCTTGCGGCGATCGGCGGATCGGTCTCCGGCAAGCGCACTGCAGCACTTCATACACTGATCAATGCCATTGGCTGTGTATTCGGTATGCTGATACTGAAACCGTATGCATCATTCATCATGTCGATCGCTTCAGGCATGAACCCGATGATGCAGATCGCAGTTGCAAACATTATCTTCAAGACAGTCACGACTCTGGCGATGCTGCCGTTCACAGAAAAGATCGTCGGAATCGTCCGCAAGATCGTTCCGGGTGAAGAATCCACTTCGATCGATGTCAATATTGATGAACTCGACAGAAATATCGCTACGATCCTTCCTTCTGCTGCGATCAGCGCGATCCAGCAGGCAGTGCTGAAGATGATCGATGTTGTCCGCTACAATATGTCTGAAACAGTCAGATATATTAATGAAGAGGGAAGCGATGAAGATGTAGCCAAACTGGAACAGAGAGAAGCTACGATCAACCATTTCGATGCGCAGATCACGGATTATCTGATCCAGCTGTCTATTCGCCCGAATCTGACAGAACAGGACAAAAAGGACTGCCGTGCATATCTGGATGCAGTCAAGAATATCGAGCGTATCGGCGATCTGTCCGCAAACCTCTGGGAATTCTTCCATGAAATCTTTGAACGCAACGAAGAACTGACTGCACCCGGTGCAGCAAGTGTTGACGATATGATGCGTCTTGTGATCGATATGTTTGACGATACAGCTGAGATCTTTGTCTCCAATGATGAAGAGCTTTATAAGAAACTGCTGGAAAAAGAACACAAAATGGATGCTATGGAAGCAGAAGCCCGTCAGGCTCATTACACACGTATGGTCAACGGTGAATGCAAATCCCATGTTGCATCATCAGTATACTGTGATATTCTTAGTACGATCGAGCGTATGGCAGACCATTGCTGCAATACCGCAAAATCTTCTGTTACAGGTCTGACAAGCGACCTGTCAGATGATGAAGTCACAGCACCTGCAGCTGCATGATTGCTCGTGTATAGTGGTTACAGGAGACTGAATTATGATTGAAAAGATTTCTGTTTTCGTGTCTGATATTGACGGAACATTGGCCCTGAAAGGCGGCAACCTGCAGACTGAAACAAGGAAAGCAATTCAGCGCCTTCATAAAGAGGGCGTGCTGATCGGGGTTGCTTCAGGCAGACCGCTGGATCATAGGATCATCAATCGTGCCCATGAATGGGAACTCGGGTTTGATTTCGATTTCGTCATCGGGATGAACGGCGGAGAGCTGTACGACAAAAGCGAAGGCGTGATCGAAAAGTACTATCAGCTGAAAAAAGAAGACGTACATGAAATCGTCAGTTTCCTTGCACCGCTGCCTTTGAATGTGATCGTGTACAATCAGGGCTATGACGATATTTCGGCACTTCACATGGATGACTTCCTGATCGATTCCCAGAAGCGCAACAACTCCGTTGTTACGATCGGTGATGTCGATTATGTCAGCCGGTTCGATACGGGCAAGATAGAAGTACATGTCAAACCGGAGAATATGCCGGAGGTCATGGCTGTAGTAAACGCTCATCCGTCTGAAAACTATATCTGCGTCAAGACATTTGAGGGACCGAACCATGTAACGATCGAATTCATCGATCCGCATATCAATAAAGGACTGGCGCTTCGCAAATTCAGTGAGAAGTACGATATTCCGCTTTCTGAATTCATTGCATTCGGTGACATGGAAAACGATATCGATCTGCTGAAGGAATCAGGCTGGGGCGTCTGCATGATCAACGGCTCGGACACAGTCAAAGCGATCGCCCAGGATGTTACGGAATACGGCGTCACTGAGGACGGCGTAGGAAGATATCTCTTCAAGAACTGGTTTGATCGTCAATAAAGTATTCATTTCACTGCACTCTGCACGTTTTGCAGAGTGTTTTTTTGCGTGATGAACAGAAAAATCTGTGATTTTCCGAAAAAATATTTGAAACGTTTCAATTTTCTTGTTGACAGACATATATTTGCAGATTAGAATGCTATTGTAAATTAGTTGAAACGTTTCAAATCACAGGAGGTCTTCCATGAGAGCAGTAATGCTTATGTATGACACGCTGACAAGAAATTATCTTCCGAATTACGGATGTGATTTCTCTGTTATGCCGAATTTCAGACGACTGGCTGAAAGATCAATTACGTTTGATGAATTCTACGGAGGATCGATGCCCTGTATGCCTGCCAGGAGGGAACTCCATACAGGAAAATACAACTTCCTGCACAGGGGATGGGGACCGCTGGAACCGTACGATGATTCAATGCCGGAAACACTGGCCGGAAACGGCATCTACACGCATCTTGTGACTGATCATTCTCATTACTGGGAAGACGGCGGCTGTACATATCACGGACGCTATTCCTCCTGGGAAGGGTTCAGAGGTCAGGAAGGTGACCGCTGGGTTCCGCAGGGTGAAGCAGATCTGTCGCTGAATACATGCAGTCTGAACAAGAAGAACATCTCGGTAGTTCAGCATCTTGCCAACAGAACAAGGATCGTTGAGGAAGAAGATATGCCTTCCGTACAGACTGTTTCGGCAGGTATCGACTTCATTGATCATTACCACGACAAAGACAGCTGGTTCCTTCAGATCGAATGCTTCGATCCGCACGAGCCGTTCTATGTGCCTGAAAAGTACAGAAAGCTGTATGACTGCTGCAAGAGTGAAGATGCGTTCAACTTCCCTGCGTATACAGCAGTAGACGATAAGTATACGCAGGAAGAGATCTGTGCTCTGCGCAAAGAATACTGCGCGCTGCTTTCTCTCTGTGATGAGCAGCTCGGCAGAGTACTGGATGCCTTTGATCAATATGATCTCTGGAAGGATACGATGCTCATCGTAAATACCGATCACGGATTCTTCCTTGGCGAGCATAACTTCATCGGAAAGAACTTCCCTCCGATGTATGACGAAGTGATCCACACGCCGTTCTTCATTCATGATCCGAGATACGGACATGACGGAGAACGCAGAAACAGTGTCTGCCAGACAGTGGACATCGTTCCTACATTAATGAACTACTTCGGCGTTGAACCGTTTGCGGATATGGACGGCAGAGATCTTGCGCCTGTCATTGAAAAAGATGAAAAGATCCATGATCAGATCCTCTACGGGCTCCATGGCGGACAGGTCAATGTATATGACGGCAGATATGTCTTCATGAAGGGAAGCACCAGCAAGGATCAGCCTGTATACAATCTGACGCTGATGCCGACAAATATGAGGGGATTCTTCGCAAAAGAGGAACTGAAAAGTGCGGAACTGGTTGATGGCGGAAGATATTCCCATCATCTGCCGGTCCTGCAGGTCCCTGCACTTCATTCCATGGGATCATTCTTCAGCTGGCCGGATGCGCTGTATGACAAAGCAAATGATCCGGAACAGAAAACTCCGGTAACAGACCCGGAACTGATCAGACAAATGACAGCCAGACTGAAAAGCGCAATGAAAGCAGCCGATGCGCCGGACTGGCAGTATAAAAGACTGGGCATAGACAAATAAGGGGGTATACAAAATGGCCGATAGTTCTATGACTACATTCATGCAGGAAAAGGTAATGCCTGCAGTCAACAAATTTACAAATTTCCACTTCGTCAGATGCATGCAGAAGGGTATCGTTGCCTGCACCAACGCCACAATGATCGGTTCGATCTTCATGCTGCTGCTCATTCCGCCGTTCCCGGCAGATATGACAGGCGGCTTCGTCGACGCATGGAGAAACTTCTCCGCTGCCAATGCCGGACTGCTGAACCTTGGTTATACATTAGGCACACAGTTTGCCGGTTTCTATATCATCTTCGGTATGGTAAATGCAGTCTGCCAGGAAGCGAAAGTTCCTGCAGTCAACAATCTTGTTCTGTCAGTGCTTGCATTCTGCTTCCTGCACTGCAATATCGTTGACGGCAACCTCACAATCGGATTCTTCGGCGCACAGGGTATGATGGCAGCCATCATCGTCGGCTACTTCATTCCTCTGCTGAATATGTGGTTCAAAAATCATGGCTTAAGGATAAAGATGCCTGATTCAGTACCTCCGTTTGTTTCTGAACAGCTCGAAGACATGATCTCAAGCTTGATGGTTATGGTCGTTGTCGTACTCGTGAAACTCGGCTTTGATGCTTTCGGCACAACACTGGGCGGATTCATCAACAAACTGTTCGGACCGCTCTTCTCCGGTTCTGATACACTGTTCACAGTTCTCGCATACTGCATCATCGTCAGAATTCTGTGGTTCTTCGGTATCCATGGCAACTCCGTTGCCGGTGCTGTGATCAACCCGATCCTCTCCATGTCTGCAGTCGCAAATACAGAAGCAGTCGTTGCAGGCGGAGAACCTACGATCATCTTCAATTCCAACTTCCAGCAGTGGACAACACAGGGCATCCTCTTCATTGTCATTGCTCTGCTGCTTGTTGCTAAATCTGAACAGCTGAAGGCAGTATCCAGAATCGCTCTGGTACCGGCACTGGTCAATGTCGGCGAACCGCTGACATTCGGTCTGCCTCTGGTTCTGAACTTCGACATCTTCGTTCCTTATATTATTGTCTTCGCACTCTGCGGCTTCACACCTTATATGGCGTGCAAACTGGGTCTGATGAGAATTCCTTATGTAGGTGTTCCGTTCACGATTCCTGCAATCATCAAAGTATTCCTGATGTCCATGGACTGGAGAGCGATCGTTGTCTATCTTGTCAATGCGGTTGTATGCGTACTGATCATGATCCCGTTCATCAAGAAATATGACAACAAACTGCTGGCTGAAGAAGCTGCCAGCAAGGAACAGGCTTAATCAATAAGTGAGGTATTATGTTTCCATATCTGATCATTCTGCTGAAAATACTGCTTGCGGCTGTTGCGATATACCGTATCTATGTACTGTATCGCTTCAAGAAAAGTGATACGAATGTAAAACTCAGATTTGAACTGATGTCAATGATCGAACTGGACGGAGGCATTGCGTTCACTCTGGTCGCACTGCTTGCTGCAGTCAATGAAAATACGTATCTGTTCACATCCGGCCTGCTGGCAGTCACGATCCTGCTGAATATTGCGCATCTGTGCAGGGTGATCGTAGCTGGAGACAAACGCATTCTGCTGGGCAGACATGCATATGATCTGAAGGAGATCAAAGGGATGAACACTTCAAGAGTCACATTGCATGTATATGTGTACGGAGGAGAACGGCTGCATATCCTTGTCCCTCTGACACATAATGAGACACTGCAGAAAATGAAATATCTTAAGTAAAAAAATGAGACAGATGCTGATTAAGGTGTCTGTCTTTCATTTGTTCGTGTAAAATATTGCCATGACATCAATTAAGGATATTGCAAGAGAACTGAATCTGGCTGTTTCGACAGTCTCCATGGCTTTGAATGACAACGACAGGATCTCAAAAGAAACAAGACGTCTTGTTCATGAAAAGGCCAAGGAAATGAAATATGTCAAAAACGGTGCTGCAGTTGATCTGCAGAAACAGAAGACAAATCTGATCCTGTTTGTGCTGAATGATGCATCCCGGTCCTTCTTTTCCTATGTCATCAAGAGCCTGCAGAAAGCAACGGCTGAAATGGGCTATGATTTCCTGATCTCCACAACATACGGAGGACACAGGAATACTGCAGAACGGTTTATCAAAGAAAGAAGAGCGGATGCTGTCATCGTATATACGAAAACGATCCCGGATGAACTGCTGAATGAATATGCATCGGCTGATTTTCCGATCTTTGTCCTGGGACGCAAGGTGGAAACAGATAATCCGTATCTCAGGTGCCATATGGTTTCCGAGATCAGACCGCTGATAACATGCGAATATCTGATCAAAAAGGGACACAGACGCATCGGTTTTGTGTCAGGCTTTGCGGAGTCCTTTGGTACGGTCCTGAGCCTGCAGGGTTTCCGTCTTTCCATGAAACAGCATGGCCTTCCTGTCGATGAGTCATTGATCTTTGATGCAGGAAACAGCCAGGCGGAAGACGGATACAACATCACCGAGAAACAGATCCTGAACAGACTGGATGAAATGGATGCACTGATCTTCTCAAATGATGATATCGCTGTCGGTGCTATGAAATGCTTCAACGATCACAACATTGCGATCCCTGACAGGATCTCAGTCATCGGACGTCATAATATTCCGGCATCTGCCGCAACAGTACCGCCTCTGACAACGATGACCTACAATAATTCAGATCCGGAAGTCTATACGAAGCTGATAAAATGTCTGGATTCCTATATCCGGATGGAGCCTGATCTGAAACTGGAAAAAGAACTGAATGAGATTCACGGCAGTGCTGTGATCATCGAACGTGAGACTGTCAAGGATCTGAACAGACACTGAATGCTGAAATGAGAAAGAATCGCCGGATCTGGACCCGGTGATTTTTTTGCACCAGTCAGTACCTGTGCTGCGGTATGAAGTTGTGTTTTTATCGCTGAAAAAACTTTCAGAGATCACCTGCGCAGAAAGAAAACGGATCATGATTGATATACTTTCAGATGACGCAATTATTACAGATGATAAAGCTGTGTCAGAATCCATGCCCGGGGAAATTCATCTTTGCCTGATAGATGCTGTGCAAAGAACAGTACAGAAAAAAACATATGCCTGTTTGCGGAGCATTCCGCGGTTTTTTTATACATATCGGCTGAAAGTGGAAATGTTGATTTACGAGGATAAAAAGCATGAAATTGATCAATTGTTTCTGATTTAAAGACAAATGTTCGCAATACGTGAACAAATGTTAAGCGTGTGAAAAAAGTTTCAAAAACTTTCATAATTGATGAAAAAACGTGCAGAAATTGTGTTGAAAAGGTGATAGGAAGTTTCTATAATGAACGCAACTTCACTTTTGAAATCAGAAGTTAGAAATGAGGGTAGAAATGAATTATCGTAACTTACTTAAAGGAGGATTGGCTGCAGCTATGGCCTTTACTATGGCGGCTTGCAGCAGCAACTCAGGCAGTGCGTCCGGAAGCACGGATTCACAGTCATCAGGTGATGCAGGTGATGCAGGTAAAACTGCGTTCAAACTCGGCGGTTCAGGTCCTTTGACAGGCGGTGCAGCAGTTTACGGTACAGCCGTATACAATGCTCTGAAGATCGCTGTTGATGAAGTTAATGCGGCAGGAGATGTTCAGTTTGAACTGGATTTCCAGGATGATGCTCACGATCCTGAAAAAGCTGTTACAGCTTATGGTGTGCTGAAGGACAATGGCATGCAGCTGTCCGTACTCACAGTCACATCAGCTCCGGGTGCTGCAGTAGCCCCTCTTTATGACGAAGATAATATATTTGCGATTACACCTTCCGGTTCATCACTGGCAGTCATTTACGCTGATCAGGCAAACAAAACAGGTGCTTATGGAAACTGCTTCCAGATGTGCTTCACTGATCCGAACCAGGGTTCTGCATCAGCTGTTTATCTGAAAGATCATGCAGATCTCGGCTCAAAGATCGCAGTTATCTTTAAGAGCGATGACAACTATTCTTCAGGTATCAATGACACATTCCAGGCTGAAGCACAGGAACTTGGACTGGATGTTGTTTATACAGGAAGCTTCACTGAAGACAGCGCAACAGACTTCTCTGTTCAGCTGACACAGGCAAAGGATGCAGGCGCTGACCTGGTCTTCCTGCCGATCTATTATGATCCCGCTTCACTGATCCTGACACAGGCAAACGGTATGGGCTATGCTCCTACATTCTTCGGCTGCGATGGTCTTGACGGACTCCTGACACTGGAAGGCTTCGACACAGCACTGGCTGAAGGCGTTTATATGCTGACACCGTTCTCTGCAGACGCTGCTGACGACAGAACACAGAATTTCGTTAAGAAATACAAGGATCTCTATGGCGAAACTCCGAACCAGTTCGCAGCTGATGCTTATGACTGTGTATTTGCTATTGCACAGGCTCTTAAGAATGGAAATGCAACTCCTGATATGAGCACAGATGAACTGACAGATATCCTCGTAAAACAGTTCACATCAATGACTTATGACGGAATTACAGGCGAAAGCATGACCTGGTCTGAAACCGGTGAAGTCACAAAAGCTCCGCAGGCTGTCATTATCAAAGACGGTGTCTATGTAGGTGCCGAGTAATCTTTGAATTAACATTGGGAGCTTAGGTAGTAAAATATAGGTTGCCAATTCTGAAATGGTTGGCAACCTGATTTCTTTTTGCAGGAGGGGAGTAATTATGGCTTTTCTGTCATATCTGATAAATGGATTGGGTTTAGGAAGCGTATACGCGATCATTGCGCTTGGTTATACGATGGTTTACGGCATTGCGAAAATGCTGAACTTTGCACATGGCGACATCATCATGGTAGGTGCGTACGTAACATATTTTGCACTGTCACTGATGAAGCTGCCTGTACTGGTCAGTGTGCTGCTGGCTGTTGCCGTCAGTACACTGCTTGGTGTAACGATCGAACGTCTTGCTTACAAGCCTCTTCGTCATGCGACCAGTCTGTCTGTACTGATCACGGCGATCGGTGTCAGCTACTTCCTTCAGAATGGTGCGCAGCTGCTTTGGGGTTCTTCCACCAAAGTATTTCCTTCCGTTATTTCCAACGGGGCATTGACACTCGGCAGTATCTCTATTTCCTATCTGACACTGCTCACGATATTTGTCTGTCTGGCTGTCATGGGATGCCTGACACTGTTTATCAATAAAACAAAAACAGGTATGGCTATGCGTGCCTGTTCCGAAGACAAGGGTGCTGCTGCGCTGATGGGCATCAATGTCAATCAGATCATATCGATCACGTTTGCGATCGGATCCGGTCTGGCTGCGATCGCAGCATTCCTGCTGTGCGCAACATATCCGTCCGTCTATCCGACCCTCGGATCCATGCCAGGCATCAAGGCATTTACAGCTGCCGTTTTCGGCGGTATCGGGTCGATCCCGGGTGCCTTCCTTGGCGGACTGATGCTGGGGATCATCGAGATCCTGGCCAAAGCATATATTTCAACACAATTGTCTGATGCGATCGTGTTCGCTGTTCTGATCATCGTGCTGCTGATCAAGCCTACGGGTCTGCTTGGCCGCAAGCTCAGTGAGAAAGTGTGAGGTGATCCATGATGAAAAACTTCTTTTCGAAACTGTTTGATCAGAAACATCGCAGCAGAACTGTATCGTATCTGCTGGTGATCGTCGCATTTATCATTCTGCAGTTCATGTCTTCGGCAGGAAATCTGTCCAGTCTGCTCAAATCACTGCTTGTACCAGTATGCTGCTATATCGTAGCTGCGATCGGTCTGAATCTGAATGTTGGTTTCTCCGGCGAGCTGAATCTCGGACAGGCAGGATTCATGAGCGTCGGCGCGTTTACAGGCATCTGTGTTTCCGGAATCCTTGCTTCATCGATTCCGAATGCTGTGCTTCGTTTGGTCATCGCCATCATTGCAGGTGCGCTGATCGCAGCGATCATGGGCTATATCATCGGTATTCCCGTATTGAAGCTGCAGGGTGACTATCTTGCCATCGTGACGCTTGCGTTCGGACAGATCATCAAGAGCATCATTACAAATATGTATCTTGGCTTTGATGAAAACGGTCTGCATCTCAGCTTTGTCGAAAACAAGGTCAGTCTGGCACCCGGCGGAAAGATGCTGCTGACAGGACCTATGGGTGCTACTGGAACACAGCGTATCGCAAGCTTCGCTGTAGGCGTCGTTCTGATCCTGTGCGCGCTTGCTGTTGTTTACAATCTGATCTACTCCAAGTCGGGCAGGGCGATCATGGGATGCCGTGACAACCGTATTGCTGCTGAGTCGATCGGCATCAATGTAGCAAATACAAAGATGCTGGCATTCATCATTTCGGCAAGTCTTGCCGGAGCTGCTGGCGCATTATACGGTCTGAACTATTCCACGCTTGTTCCGAACAAGTTTGACTTCAATACATCGATCCTGATCCTGGTATTCGTTGTGCTCGGAGGTCTGGGCAATATGACGGGTACGATCATTTCCACAGCTGTGCTGATGCTGCTGCCGGAACTGCTGAGATCACTGCAGGATTACCGTATGCTGATTTATGCGATCGTGCTGATCGCGATCATGCTTGTTACAAACAACGCCTTCCTTCAGGCTAAGGCAGCGAAGCTGCGTGAGAGCCTGATCAAGGGTAAGAAAGGAGCGAAGCAGTCATGAGTGAAAACAATATTGATCGTTCCCTCATCCTTGAAGTGGAGGACCTGGGAATTGACTTCGGCGGACTGACTGCCGTAAACAATCTGAACCTGAAGGTGTACAACAATGAGATCGTCGGTCTGATCGGACCGAACGGTGCAGGAAAAACAACAGTATTCAATATGCTGACAAAGGTCTATCAGCCCAGCCGCGGCACGATCAGACTGTGCGGACAGGATACAGCAAAAATGACGACAGAGGATGTCAATAAGGCCGGCATTGCCCGTACCTTCCAGAACATCCGTCTGTTCTCGAATCTGAGCGTGATAGACAACGTCAAAGCGGGACTGCACAATGAGATCACATACAGTCCGGCTGATGCGGTATTCCGCACGAAAAAATACTACTCAGAAGAAAAGCGGATCGACGAAAAAGCGCATGAGCTTCTGAAGATCATGGGTCTTGACGATCTGGCTGAAGTATCAGCAGGAAGCCTCCCGTATGGCGGACAGAGGCGTCTTGAGATCGCCAGGGCTATGGCAACAAACCCGAAGCTGCTGCTTCTGGATGAGCCTGCTGCAGGTATGAACCCGCAGGAAACAGAAGAACTGATGGATATGATCCGTTTCGTCAGGGATCATTTCCATATCGCGATCCTGCTGATCGAGCATGACATGAAGCTTGTCATGGGAATCTGCGAACGGATCACAGTCATCAACTTCGGTATGATGCTCGCTTCCGGCACACCGGAAGAGATCCAGTCAAATCCGGCCGTTATCAAGGCTTATCTGGGAGAGTGATAGTATGCTGAAAGTAGAAAATCTGGTCGTTTCATACGGCATGATCGAAGCGATCAAAGGCATCTCATTTGAAGTCAATGACGGGGAGATCGTTACACTGATCGGTGCCAACGGTGCCGGCAAGACAACAACGATGCATACGATCTCCGGTCTTCTGAAGCCTGCTTCCGGAGCGATCCTGCTGGACGGGAAAGATATTACAAAGGTTCCTTCCCATCAGATCGTGTCCATGGGACTTGCGCAGGTCCCGGAGCGCAGAAGGGTGTTTGCTTTGGAGACTGTCGAAGAGAATCTTGAACTCGGTGCATATTCCCGCAAGGACAAGGCAGCGATCGCAGCAGATATGGAGGCTGTATTTGAAAAATTCCCCCGTCTGAAAGAACGCCGCAAACAGCTGGCGGGCACACTGTCCGGCGGTGAACAGCAGATGCTTGCCATGGGCCGCGCACTGATGGCAAAGCCCAGGATCATGCTGATGGATGAACCGTCCATGGGTCTGTCTCCGCTGCTGGTCCATGAAATATTCCGTATTATTGAAGAGATCAACAAGCAGGGAACGACTGTTCTGCTGGTTGAACAGAACGCAAAGATGGCATTGGGAATTGCAGACCGTGCATATGTTCTGGAAACTGGTAAAATAACATTAGAAGGAACAGGCGAACAGCTTGCTAATGACGAGCGTGTTCGCAAGGCATATCTCGGAGGTTGATTATATTATGTATGTAAAAGATCACATGACAAGAAACCCGAAGACCATTACAAAGGACATGAAGGTTTCGACAGCACTCGATATTATGCAGAAAAACGATTTCCACCGTCTGCCTGTCGTTGATGACAGCGGAAAACTGATCGGACTGATCACCGAAGGTCTTGTGGCGGAAAGTACGAATTCTAATGCGACAATGCTGGATATTTATGAACTGAATTATCTGCTTTCCAGAACACTGGTAAAGGATCTGATGATCACAAATGTTAAGACGATACATCCTGATGTTCTGCTTGAAGAAGCCGCCGCAAAGATGCTGGAAAACCGCGTCAGTGTTCTGCCGGTAACAGATGACCATGAACAGGTCGTAGGAATCATCACGGAAAAGGATATTTTCCAGGCATTCCTGGATCTGATGGGATACAGACATCAGGGAACCAGATTCGTTCTGGAATGCCAGGATGTACCCGGAGAGTTCGCGGATGCCGCAAGATTGTTTGCGGATGCAGACGCAAATCTGGAAAGCTGTGCGGTCTATCATACCGATCGCGGTGCCGAGATCGTGATCAAGGCAACCGGCGAGATTCCCGTAGAAGAGATGACGGATATCCTGGTGAAGAACGGCTACAAGATCACCAATATTATTCAGACCAACAATGACGGGACAACAAAACACTACCCAACCAAATAAGCAGCGAAATACCGGCAATGAAAGACTGCTGCAGCAGAGACAATTCTGCTGCGCAGTTTTTATA